>JAYGDG010000697.1:0-13246 GCA_046583015.1 Pirellulaceae bacterium
GTCGCCAGCCACTGCCGGCCGACTTGCTGGATCGAACCCAACCAGCCCCAATACGAAGAGCAAAGCGATCAATGAATAGCGACCTGGAAACATCATGGCACCTCTTATTCCTAAAGCGGCTTCCGCCGACGCGACTTCATGGTAAAGAAATTCGCTGAATCCCCTGCCGGATCGGCTATCTCTACGGAAAACGTCAACTTAAGATAACGCAGATTCAGCTGCAGTACGCCCGCTGATTGGAGTACAATCGGTGGCACTCGTCAAGCGCGGAGTGAGCACGAAGCAGTCGCTAACACAGCAGTTATTTTCCAGGGGAGCTTCGTCCATGGCCCGATTCTTTCGGCTCTGGGGAAAAAAACGGGGAGAGCGCCGTAGTGGACACAGTCGGCTTGGCGAAATCGGAGAAGCGGCGTTTTTCGGCGCCCTGATGCTGCTGGGCTTCCTGTTGCTGATCAAGTTCCTGGTGGAGCAAGCTGGCAGTGAAGCACCAGCCGAAGCCAAGTTTGGTTTAACCTTAGGGGTCATGGCGCTACTGCTGATCTTCGGTTCCGTAGGCCTGGTCTACACTCTTGTTCAAATGAGGATCTCGACGGAACGACGTTCCGCTATGGCACAAAGGGCAACGCAACTTCCCTTGATCCGGCAAACCTCGCAATCTCAACAGGACCATCCCCAGGTTCCGCAAGACTCGGACCTTACCAACAGTCCAGGCATTCGACTTGCCTACCGGCTGCCCGCAAACGAATCACCCCTCTGGCAGATGGGAGCTGCCATCACCTTCTTCCTGCTTTGGGTCACGATCACGATTTCGCTAAGTGTCGCCGTGCTGGCCGAACACGAGCCGGGAAAACCACGCTGGTTCTTGCTCGTTATGCTACCCGTCTGCGCTGCTGTCGGCGGCTGGTCCGTCTTCTACCTCTGGCAACAATTGCGACGTTACACAGGGATCGGTCCCACTCACGTCGAAATCTCTGACCATCCACTGCACCCCGGACACCAATACGCGCTGTTTCTCTCGCAAGCTGGCAAATTGGAATTCGAGTCATTCCGGATCGCACTGGTTTGCCAGGAATCGGCCACCTACCGCCAGGGCACAGATACTCGCAACAGCACTCAGTGTGTCTACCATGAAGAACTGCTGTTTCGCGAAAGTATTGAAGTGCAAACAGGGTTGCCATTTGAACAGGAGTGTGAGTTTCAAGTCCCTCAGCACGTGATGCACTCATTCGCCGGAACCCACAATTCCGTCCAGTGGAACCTGACCGTCGATGTGCAAACCCAACAATGGCCGCCCTTTCGACGCACCTTTCCCGTCGTGGTCTACCCACCCGCTCCCGTCCCCAGGGAGAAAACCTGATGGAACCGTTGATCAGCATCCGTCTCGACCGGCCTCAGAGAGCGTATCAAAGTGGAGAAGAAATCCACTGCCAGTACCAGGTGGACCGGGTCGAACTTAGCCAGTTGCAAGCGGTAGAAGCCTCTTTGCTGTGGTACACGGAAGGAAAGGGAGAAGAAGATCTGGGCGTTCATTACTTCCAGCGAAACATCCCCACTGCAGACGAACCGGACATTCGTGCCTTACAGCAATTCCAGACGATGCTGCCTGGCAGCCCTTTAAGTTACGAAGGAATTATCATCAAGATTCAATGGTGTGCCCGGGTACGTGTTTTCCTGCAAGACGGAAACACTTATACCCAGGACCAGGCGTTCTTATTAGGAAAAACTCCGGTAGCTCAAATCGTCGAGCCATGATTCACTCAACAAACGTCATGCCAACAGCCAGTTTTACAACTAATCCCTTCGCCACGCGCTGGACAAGACCAGCTGCATGCCTGTTTCTGTTTCCTCCGAATACCAATATCCAGCAACTGCTGGACCAACTCCAGCAGCAGCAGGGCTGGGGACAAATCGTCGGCCCCCATGGCAGTGGAAAATCAACTTTACTGGAATCACTAGAACCAGAACTCGAAAATCGTGGCCACCAGCTGGCCCATTATTCATTGCACCAGGGACAACGACAGTTACCCATGAAGTGGTCCGACAACTTACTGCAGCATGCCACCCAAGTTGTCGTTGATGGTTTCGAGCAATTGTCGAAACTTTCCCGGTCCCGGCTAAAACGATACTGCCGCAAGTTCGACAAGGGTTTGCTGATCACCACGCACCAACCTCTCGGGCTTGCTGATCTGATCCATCTGCAACCAGACCTCGCAACCGCCCTGCGCGTGGTAGCTCATTTGCAGCGCAACCATCCCGAAATCATTCAGGAGGATGATGTACGCCGTCATTATCGGCACCACTCTCATAATCTGCGAGAACTGCTGTTCTGTTTATACGACCTGTTTGAAAAGCGACGGCTCGCAACAGGCACGTGATCAGACCCTGTCTAAATCTCGGCAGTGCCCCCTCCAGGTAGCTCTTTTGAGCAAACTTTTTGCTGAAAAAGCCTTCCCTGACGTTTTTCCAACCTACTCTTGCAACAGGCAGGGTTGCCACAAGGTGTTACAAACAGCAGGACCGAAATAAACCTAAACAGTTATCAAGTTAGGACTTAGGGTCTCCAGGCAGTTGACAAACTGGAGCTCACCGATCAAACAAGAAGTATCGAGGTCCCATGACCGCCCTGGTCACCGGGCCACCTCACCCCCTTACGAAAGAAATGTTATGGTTTCAACTCGCAAGATCATCTGTACCGGTTGTCTGACACTTGGATTAATTCTGACAGCGCAGCCCAGTCAGGCTAACTTCTTTGACTGGCTTGCCGGCCGGGCACCCACTCCGTGGGCAATCCCAGCAACACCTGTCCGTACAAATCGCATCTTTGCCTGGCAACCAGTCACCATGACAACAACTGTGCCGTCGGTGATTGCGGCAACTCCTGCTCCCCAAGCGGTCGTCAACTACGCACCCGTAACCCGTTATCGAACGCAGTGGGTGCAAGTGCCCGTGACTACTTACCGACCGGTTTTCGAAACCAATGCCCAGACCGGCTGGCCCCAGTTACAGATGCGGGCTTGTCAGCGTTACGTCTGGCAAGTGAGACGGGTACCGGTTAGCGTAATGCGACCCTCGTACCGAACTAATTTCAACAGTATCTTTCCCTGGTGCTGGAACTGGACCCCACGAACAAACAATTGTTGCGCAGCTCAAGTTGGCAGCATCACGACGGCCAGCCCGCAACCTTATTATTTAGGGCCGGATGCCGGGCAACCTGTCCTGGCTTTACCTCCCGAAACAAATGCGCCATCCTCTTCTGGTGGCGCCGCAGATCAAGTTCCCACCCTGCCTAGCCAGGCTCCGCAATTAAATACAACCCCACAGGACAGTGACAACGGGGCCCGCGACAGTTCTGCCGACCTGCCCGAATCAAATGGCCAGTCCATTCTACGGCGCCCGGTCGACAAATCTGCTCCAGGTCTTGAATCCAGTACACCGCGAGTCATTGCACCTGTGAAAACGGAACCTATTCCGGATCTCGATCGGCAACCCCTGTTGCAGAACCAGGGTCCCCAGTTGTTGCATCCGCGAGACCGAACCGCCCGATCAACCCACTTGAACCAATGGACCAATTTCGGTGCTATCCAGTGGGCTTCCATGCCACCAGTGCGATCGGCCGCACTTACCACGAACAGACCTTCTCGCCAGGTAATTCAGCAGCCGGCCGGAGATCGTCCAGCACCCCTGCGGTGGGAGCGAATCCAACCGTAGGCAACTGGCAACTGTAGTCAGCCAGTCTCTTTCACTGCAAACAGGCTCTTGCTGGTCTGTTACTGCGCCTCACGGCTAGCAGGTCTAGGGGCCTGTTTATTACACTCATCAACAGGCTGGTGATGAATCCAGCTACCTGGAACCCGGGCCTGGTTGGATGAGACCCCCAAATGCCGGCAAATCTGACAACGCAGTATCACAAAGCAGAGCGGGCTTATCGTCAGGCGACAACTCCCGAAGAGGAGCTTGAGTGTCTCCAACTGATGCTCCGCGAGATCCCCAAGCACAAGGGGACAGATAAGCTGCAATCGGATCTCAAGCAAAAAATCTCTCGCGTCAAGCAGGAATGTCAGCAACCATCCAAGTCCGGAAAGCGGGCAGGATCGCGAATACCGCGACAGGGGGCTGGTCGCGTCGTCGTTATCGGTGGCCCAAACTGTGGTAAGAGTCAGCTAGTCAAAAGCCTGACTCGGGCAACCCCCGAAGTCGCTCCCTACCCGTTCACCACCCATGAAGCCAGCCCCGCCATGATGGAGTATGAAGATGTGATGGTGCAGTTAATCGACACTCCACCGATCACCAGTGACTTTCTCGATCCGACAACTCAAAGCCTGGTCCGTGGGGCGGATTTAATTCTCTTGCTAGTCGATCTCGACAACGACGATTGTGCAGAGAACGTCCGTGACGTGATTGAACGATTACAACAAACCAAGACCGAACTGGGAACCGAGTCCTTTCTGGACGAAAACGACATCGGGTGCTCTACTACACGTACCTTTGCCCTGTTGAACAAGTGTGACTTGGACGAATCCGCTGATCGACTTGCCTGGCTCCATGAAGTCTATCCCCTGGAGTTTGAAACCTTCCAGATTTCAGCAGTCCAAGAATCTTCGCTGGAAGATCTCAAGCATGCTGTTTTCAGCGCACTGGATGTCGTACGTATTTACACGAAAGCACCGCACCAAAAAGAACCCGATTTCGAGAAACCGTTTACTCTTGAACGCGGTGGTACGGTCGCTGATGTTGCTCAACTCGTCCACAAGGACGTCGCCAAAAACTTGAAACACGCTCGTGTCTGGGGAGCCAATGTTCATGATGGCACGACCGTGAAAGGAGATTACGTTCTTCAAGACAAGGATATCCTGGAACTGCACATCTAAATTCACGACATGCCTGCCCCGGCATCACCCACAAACCGACAAGCGACCCATCAAACATGGACAATTCAGAAATCGCCGTTACGCTCGATCAATTAGCTGACTTACTCGAGTTCCAGGGAGCCAATGCTTTTCGAATTCGGGCTTACCGTAACTCCGCACGAGTGATCCGTGACTATCCCGAGTCCATTGCCGCAGTGGTTGCCAAGGACCCCAAATCCCTGACCAGCATCGACGGTATTGGCAAAGGGGTGGCTGAAAAATGCGTGACGCTGGTGCAAACTGGGGAACTCCCACAGATTCAAGAAATCCTGCAACAAATCCCCCCCACGGTTCTGGACCTGCTGCGAGTACCCGGACTGGGTCCTAAGAAAGCGGCTTTACTGCACCGTGAACTGGGCATTGAAAACCTCGCCCAACTGGAACTGGCCTGCCAGCAGGAACAAATACGGGAACTGAAAGGAATGGGCCCCAAGACCGAACAACAAATCCTCCAAGGCATCGCCATCGCCGATGCAGCCAACCAGCGAATCTACTGGTGCGACGCTGATAAAATCGCGGCCGAACTGAGATCGCACATGAGCAGTTGCGACGCAATCGACCAGTTTGAGTTCGCCGGCAGTTACCGGCGCGGCAAAGAAACGGTCGGTGATCTGGATATGCTGGTCGTTTCCAAGAACAGTGAACAAGTGATGGATCACTTTGCCAGTTTTCCCCGCTTGCAAGAGATTATTGCCAGGGGCGAAACCAAGATGAGCGTCCGACTCAAGACCAGCTTCCAGATTGATCTACGAGTCGTCAGCGAAGACTCTTTTGGAGCGGCCTATCAGTACTTTACGGGCTCCCAAGCGCATAACGTCCAACTCCGCGGCCTGGCCCGGCAACGGGGACTTAAAATCAATGAATACGGTCTCTTTCAAGTCGGCGATGAAGGCGATGTTTACATCGCTGGCAAAACAGAAGAAGACCTTTATGCGGCACTCGACCTGCCGCTCTTTGCGCCGGAACTGCGGGAAGCACGACGTGAGTTTGAATGGGCAGAAAACAACTCGCTTCCAGAACTCATTACGGAGGCAGATATTCGTGGCGACTTGCACATGCATACAACGGCCAGCGACGGAAAACACAGCCTGGAGGAAATGGTCCAGGCGGCTCGCCAGCGCGGTTTGAACTACATCGCCATCACGGACCATTCACAACGGGTTACCATGGCCAACGGACTCAATCCCAAGCGACTGCTTGATCAATGGAAAATGATCGACCAATTCAATGAGACGCTCGAAGATGGTTTCCAGGTACTCAAAGGGATTGAATGTGACATCCTGGAAAAAGGGGGCATGGACCTTCCCGATGAAGTCCTGGCGCAAGCGGACTGGGTGCTGGCAGCAATTCACTATGGGCAAAAGCAGCCTCGTCAACAGATCACCGAACGCCTGCTCGAGGCCATCGCCAACCCGCATGTCTGTGCCGTGGCACACCCCACCGGACGCCTGATTAACCGCCGTGAACCGTATGCCGTCGACATGGAAGCTGTTTTCCAGGCCGCCCGCGAGTACAAGAAAGCACTGGAGCTGAACGCCAATCCCGTCCGCCTGGACCTCGATGACATCCAGTGTGCCGCGGCCAAGAGCTACGGGATTCCCCTGGTCATCAATACCGACGCCCATCACGTCGACGGTCTCAACGTCATGCAATACGGTGTTCTGCAAGCCAGACGCGCTGGCTTAACACTCGATGACGTGGTCAATACACAAACCTGGAAAAAACTGCGCTCGCAAATCGGCAACGGGAAAACCTAGCTTCCCAGCTGCCAGAAATCAGGCGTCAAACGCTCCTAAGAAAAAGCTGCTCGCAACTGGTCGAGGTATTTCGGACACTCGGTCCGAGGATTACCATTCTCTTCATATTCGAGCACGATATAACCACGGTACTTGGCCGCTCGCAACATAGTTGCCAGGCGTTTGAAATCGCTCGGCTGCTTGCCACGACCCGGACCAGAAACAACCACCTTCACTTGAACATTAAGGCAGTACGGAGCAACTTTCTCCAAGTCCCCGTAAATATCCTCCGTGTGAAAATTACCGGTATCCAGGTTGACCCCGAACCAGGGGCTCTTGACGTCTCGAACAAAAGCCAGCAAGCCGTCTGCCGTGCTGGTTGGCCCGCCATGGTTCTCCAGTGCCAGGTGCACCCCGTGTTCCCCAGCGTAGGCACAACACTCCTCGATCGCCTCGACCATCAGCGCGTGGGATTCTTTCGGGCTGTGTCCTTTTTTCGGGTGGCCCGCAAAGATGCGAATGACCGGAGCGCCCAACATCTCCGCGTAGTCAATCCACTTTTTCACATGGGCAATCTGCCCCTGCCGCTGCTCCCCCTCCGGATGACCAAAGTCGTTTCCAACCGCGGTTCCGGAGACATCCAGTCCCTGTTTGAAGCAATGTTGCTTAAGCCCATAGATGTACTCAGAAGTTATCTTGGCGGGGAAGTAATAGGAAGTGAGCTCCGTTGCATCGAGCTGAAAACTGGCACAATCGTCCACGAAATCCGCCATCGTCAGTTTTGCCGGCTTCCCTTTGAGCAAATTACGGTAACTGTAAGCGGCCAGGCTAAAGCCAAAGCGAGCCTTCCCCTTACGCTCAATCGGCTCTATCGCCTGCACAGGATTTGTACCTGTCCACCATCCACCTGCTGCCACCAGGGAACCCAGCGTACACTGGCCAAGAAACTTGCGACGATCTCGTACTGGTTGCATCTGATTGATCCCTCCCAACATCCAGAATGAAACGAACTCGTGACGACCAGCACACGTCGACACCTGCTGACTATTCTGGGCCAAGAATCAGGCCAACGCAAGTCAAGCAGCAAGGAACCCCTCAACTGCTTAAACCGCTGCCAGCGATCGATCCGGGCAAATGCCTGGCCAGGCTTCGATAAACTCCTGTCGGCAGAAAGGCCGCACTGGCTACCAGCATGACCAGGCAAAAACCTGCTAAACCGGTTAGCACGGCCAGCGACGCCCACATGACCAGGGCCAATAGCAGCAACAGGGGACGCAGCAGGGTTTTCCAGATCAACAAGGGAAAAATCAACTCGAAGGCAACAATCGCATGCGTCCAGGCTTCCAACAAGAATCCCTGCCCACGCAGGAACGTTAAATCAACCGGGCGTGAACGTACCTGGGACATCAGGGTCCAGACTGCTGTCCCCTCCCACCAAACCTCGCCAGAAAGCTTCGACAACCCCATCAATAAGTAAAACGCCACGCAATGGACTTGTATAAGTCGCAAACTGAGGGTCGCCGTCCAACAACTGGCCACTTGAGATCTCTTCTTACCCGTCTCTTGTCGACGCCCTGCTCTCCATTGATCCACCGACAGGTAAGTCCCACAAGGTCCCAGGCAAAGATATAAGAGCAACATCGACAGCACGGGCTCAAAGGGTCCCGTCAGAACTGGTTGCCGGTGAATATAGGAGAGTACCACCAGCAGCGACAAAACAGAGGTGATCCGAGTAAAGGCGCCGATCGTGAACAAGACCAGGATTAATCCGCCGACGACATGACAGACCCACAAGGCTCCCGGCGTTTCAGCCAGGTCCAGAAAGGAAAAGTAAATCCATCCCTGGCCCACTGAACTGCCGCGGATGGCCTCCACCGTATCGGTTGACATCAGGCCACCGGCAGCAAATAGTCGAGCCAGATCCGTGCTAAAGGAGAGCAGGTAAGCAAGTGACAGCAGCCCCACGGCAATTCGCAAGAAACAAATCAACAAGGGATCACTCGGTGTAAACCAAAAGCGATTCCAAGAACGCCCCGCCCGCTGATTCAAATCAGTCCAGTAGTTCGCTGCGACTTGAGACATGACAATCCTTCTGACAGTTTCCGATTCCCGGCAACTCAACGACCCGGATCCGCTGGCGACTGGTTCTTTTCCGTAGCAGCTCGTTCCAATTGAGCTGCTTCCTGGTCCGTCACCCGCTTCTGCACGCGGAGCAATCCTTCGGCGAACCAGACATCCGCCTCATAAACCTTGCGGTGATATTGCGCGTCGGCAGGATTCTCAGGAAAACCCGCGGCCAAGTCCTCCAAACGACGTGGTTGTGATTCATGCTGCTGGCAACGGACAATCGCCTGACGATCAGTCCCCTTCTCCAACACCAGCCCGGCAGCGGCCCGCGCCAAGGCAGCCGTCAGGTGATCGTTTTCTGCTCTCGCATGATAAGCAATCGCATAAGCCAACCGCCGATAGCGTCGCCTGGCAAATCCCCAGCGATTGCCTCCCTCCAGGGTTACCCGGTCCTTCTTCGAATCGACAATTGCGGTTGACGAATTCCTCTCCGCCACCAGTTCGATTTCCAGGAAATGATCGTCATCCAGCGGCTGACCCTGCGTTAAATGATATGGCGTAAAATCCGGATCCAGGTTTACCAGGCCCAAGTACGGTTGCAAGACTTCCATCAAACGGGCCTGCAAAGTCGAGCGATGCAGGTTGCTCGATAAGGCAATTCCCACACAGACGAGATGAATAAGCAACAACAACGAGACAACACCGGTCCCACCACTGATCGCTTCCCGCGGTTCTGACTCCAGTCGCACCGGCGCTGCAGAACGCTCTCTCTGGTCCTCAGTTACCATGGCCAATCGTTTCTTCACCGATTACGAACACAAGTGACAGGGTGCAATCCCTGCGCAGAAAAACAAGAAGTCCTCTCTGTTAAGAATCGGTCCTCGACAGGTGACCAGCCCAGTTTCCTGGTCAGACACCGTAGAATCGACGGCACCGCTTCAGAACAGACAAAAAAAAAGACCGGACCTCTTTCGAAGTCCGGTCGCATGGATCATACCGGCTAACGGGAATCCACAGTCAGTAAATCCCCTGCCAGGATTCTCTGCTCACTAACGGTAGCTTACGCGATAGTAAACCAAAGGAGCTCTGCGAAGTCGCGGAACTCGTGTTTCCTTCGGTGGCGGAGGAGCAATCTCTCCCTTAGCCTTGGAACCACTGCAACCCTTGGAACCACTGCAGCGCTTCGAGCCATGACTTTTCTTGCTGCCATGACAACGTGTTTTCGTGAGCGTTGCACCATCACATTTCTTGGCACCTCTCTTGGCACCACTACAACCATGGCAACCATGGCCAGCAATCACTTGCGCGTCACCGCCAATTAAGGCGATTGCGACGAACGCGAAAAAGATCGCGACGCCAAAAAGAATCGTTCGATTCATCCCAATATCCTCCAAGTGAAAAATAAACCCAATCTGGGCGAAACGAAGCCGCCCGGCCACACTCTGTTTCCTGCCAGATACCAACAAGCTGCGTATTCTACAAAGCTTATGGCAAATATCTAGCTTACGTTGCTAGGCTACCACGGACCCTGGAACTGTCAAGCAATCCTCGTGTTACAGCTGGGAATTTGCCAATCTTCTCGGCCCGGGGTAGCAAGAGTAGGCATCATACCCCCCCTTGAGAGTGGTTCCTTGGATCGTCCCGATTAGCGAGGGGCTGGACGGACCGGACGCTCACTAACACGCAACGCATTGTTGTCGGCAGGGCGATTGGCTAACTCGGTATCGACCGATTCCCACTTGCTGAGCATCTCCTGGGGATCTTCAAAATTCAAATAGGTAAGTTCTCGATTAGGGTCGATACGGGCTGCCATTCCGGCCACTCGCCACCCGTCCGTCTGCGATCGGAGGACCCAAACAATTTCGTAACGGTGCCGGTCCCCATCCGCCGCCGGCTCGGACCAAATACTGTTGACATAGGCGCCACCTTCCACCAGTTCAACCTTTCCTACTTGATACTGGGCGGCAGCTGTACCAGGAGGTTGGACTGCCAACTGGTGTTTCTTCGTTTCCACTCGTGCTTTTTCTGTCAGCAGTTGGGTGACTACATCCGCGTCACCTTGACAAAGTGCCTGCAGAAACTGGGTCACAATCTGTTGTGGTGTGGCATCCACATTAGGTTGTTGTTTTGGAGTGGAATTTAGATCGACAACCGGAGCAATCAAGGAACCGTTTTGCCCGGCAATTGCCAGCGATTCCGGCTCCGCTGATTCCTGTTGGCAGCCGTTAAGGAGAGTTGCCACCGCCACACATGCTAGCATCCAAAAGCTCGTTTTCATGAAGTCACCGTTTGCGACAAGAAAGATTTCCAGGAAATGGCCAGATAATCTGTTCCCCGTAAATCGCTTGATCGGTCTCTGTCAGCGATCCTTTTTACGGAAAACACGGCGAGGAGTTTCGCAGGAAGGGAACGGCAGGTCAAGATGAAATCAACGCAAAGCGATGGGGGGGCTAGAGTGATTTCAGGTAGGCAATCAGATCGGCTAATTGCTGTTCACTCAGTTGGCCAGAACCGCCCACGTCTTCTGGTGCGTGGTATTCGCTGAGAACTTGCTGCAGTGTTTTAGCCCGTCCGTGATGCATTAAACGGACTTTACGATAAACACCTGAGAGTGTTGGCGTATTAAAGCCCTGGTACTTGTCCTTTTCTTCGCCGAGCCCCAGGTCATGGATCTTACCGTCGGTAAAATGGGGTCCCTTATGGCAGCTAGCACATCCAGCCTGGGAACTCCTGAAAACAGTTTGCCCCCGTTTGGCGGCCGGGCTCAGGCTACCATCCCGCTGGCGATAGGGGTTGGGGGGTGGTTGCAGCGTCTTCAGGTAGGAGAGCAGGTCGGTAACATCTTGTTCGCTTGGTTCTTTCCCGAGCATCGTCGAGGTAATACTCTTGCGCATGGCGGCGTTCAGATCCTTTTGCCAACCGTGCCAGGTCCAGGGGGCCGTTTGTTCGATAGCATAGAGGGGCAGGACGGTTTTGAAGGTGAAGGCGGTACCATCATTAAAGGTATCCATGCGTTCCGAGTTAATACCACCTTCATAGTGACATGAATGGCAACTGTACCATTGATCGAGGCTACGTTGCGCATCGTGAAAGATAACTTCTCCGCGTCGAGCGGCGGTGAGTGCTGGTGTTTTCCCCAACTCGATTTGGCCTACCAGTTGCCGTTTATCCAGGTCGACGATCTGGATCGCGTTGTGCAGATAATTCGCGACGTAGACGATGTGATTCTGAGAACCAAACTGCATGCCCATGGGTCGCCCGCCCACGGGAATTCGGTAGAAGCGGTTTTGATCTCTTTGCAAGGCAGGGATCAGGTGGTCGGTATCCCCGTATTCCTGGAAGGGTAGACCGGGTTGACGGTAGACGAGCAGTTCATGGCTGCCAGAAGCGGCCAGCACAATGCGGTCTTCCTGGGGGCTGAGTGCCAGCCCGTGCGGATCACCTACAGCTTGCCCGCGGACATCCAGGGAGAAGGATTCACGTCGACCAGGTTTATCAAGACGAACACGTCCCAAACGGCTCGCCAATACCCACCCGCGCTGAATGTTGGTCTTGGTGACCGGATTATGATGATAGAACATCCAGGGAAAATAAGCGTACTGACCGTCCTTGGAGACTTGCATGTGTCCCACATTGATCGCCACGAACCGCTGCAATGAAATCATCTTCTTGGTAACGGTATCGACGACCGAGACACCGCCATCTCCGCTGGCTCCGACTGCCAGTCGTTTGCCATCCGGTGACAGACCCAGGTACCTGGGCCAGCGACCCACGTCGACAGTTTCGACGAGTTTCCCTTGCTGCAGATCGATCACGCCCACCTGATTGGCCGCATAGAGGGCGACGTACGCCCATTTATTGTCCGGACTGATCGCCACATCATGGGGTTGCCAGCCAGTATGAATGACAGCCACGGGGACTAGTTTTTTCTTCGAGACTTCCAGCACATGCAGATTCCCAGAGTAACTGCAGCCAACATAGACACGGCGGCCCAGCGGGCCGAGGGTCACACCCACGGGACGGTCTCCAACCCGCACTTCATCCCAGACGACACCTTCTCGGAGACTCACCAGGCTCACCGAATGCGACGACTGGTTGGCCGTTACGGCCCAGGCATCGGTGGTGTTGATAGCCAGGTCAACCGGCGAGCGATGTCCAGCGATGGTGCCAGAGGTCTGCTGGGCAACTGCTTGCCCACCGACCAGAAGCAGGCTGTTACAAACAAGCCACCAGCAGAGTTGATTGCCACGAATTCTGTGCATCTGGAGCCCTCTTTGCCGGGAAAAAATCAGTTCTTATCTGGCTGTCGACTATTCTTCATCATCGCGCAACTTGGCCAGTACACTGTAATCTTCCAGTGTACTGGTATCCCCGACTGTCTCAACACCGGAAGCAATATCACGTAGCAACCGACGCATAATTTTACCACTGCGTGTTTTCGGCACGGCACCAGTAAAGCGAATATCATCAGGTTGCGCCAGGGCACCAATTTCTTTTCGCACATGCTGTTTTAGTTCATCACGCAGCTCATCACTC
>JAYGDG010000716.1:0-7134 GCA_046583015.1 Pirellulaceae bacterium
GTCGGTGCGCGAAGCGGGTTCACGAGGAATCGTTGGTACCTCGTCCACGACAGGTTCCTTGGTCTCGACCTCCGTGGAATCCACATCGGGGATCGTGTCGTTTGATTCGGGAGATGAAGTGTCAGCGGGATTTGATTGATTGTCAGCAGCCATAGTGATTCCAGAGTGCCTGAACAGGCGAGTGTCATAGGATAAAACAGAAGTACGCAGCAGAAACAGGTTTGGATCGTTCGACCACTCTCTCAGAGCGATCCCAGGCGACCGTGTTTCGTGCTTTTGCAACCTCTGCAAACGGTTTTGCTAGATTCCATCGTTTCTCCCCTTTTACTTGGAAACAAGGGGGTAGCAGTCCCGCCGCAACGAATTGGAGAAGGAAATCGTGCACGGTAGGGATCAGGGCATCTGATCACGCAACTGGCTGGCTGGTTATACCGATTGCAGCAGTTACCCGTTGGTAAATTCGGCTTGTTTCGGGGAGCGAATTCGCCGCCGCGAGCCTTGCTGAAGTCAGGTTTTGCTGGCCGCGTTGTCGAGTTGAGGCCCGGCAGCCTTAATGGCGTCACTGGCGTGGTCCGCGTAGTGAGCAAAGTTCTCGTGGAACAAGGCCGTCAACTTACTGGCCATCTCGTCGTATTGCCCCGGATCGGCCCATGTTTGTCGTGGGATCAGCACTTCACTTGGGCAATCGGTGCAGGAGGCTGGAATCGAGAGTCCAAAGACGGGCTCGGTAACGGTTTCAGCAGCAGCTAGTTCTCCGGAATGAATCGCGTCGATAATGGCCCGGGTGTGCTTGAGACTCATGCGTTCTCCCACACCGTAGGCGCCACCGCTCCAGCCGGTGTTGACCAGCCAGGCATCGGACCCGAATTGCTTCATCTTGTCTGCCAGCATTTCCGCGTACTTGGTCGGATGCCAGACCAGGAAGGCGGCTCCGAAGCAGGCGGAAAACGTAGCCTGGGGTTCCGTGACACCCATTTCTGTACCAGCCACCTTGGCGGTGTAACCGTTAATGAAATGGTACATCGCTTGTTCGGGGGTCAGCTTGCTTACCGGTGGCAGTACACCGAAGGCATCACAGGTGAGCAGGATAATGTTATTTGGATGGCCCGCCACGCAAGGAATCTTGGCATTGGGAATGAACTCAATGGGGTAAGAGGCACGCGTGTTTTCGGTAATGGAGCTGTCTGTGTAATCGCAGATGCGTGTGTCAGGATCCTGGATTGTGTTCTCCAGCACCGTGCCAAAGCGAATGGCCGCATAGATTTCAGGTTCTTTTTCAGCGGACAGATCAATGCACTTGGCGTAACAGCCACCTTCGATGTTGAAGACACCATTGTCGCTCCAGCAGTGTTCATCATCGCCAATGAGTTGTCGTGCCGCGTCAGCAGAAAGTGTTGTTTTGCCAGTGCCCGAGAGGCCGAAGAATAAAGAGACATCCTTGTCTGGTCCTTCGTTTGCTGAGCAATGCATGGAGAAGACGCCCTGCTTGGGCATCAGGTAATGCATGATTGTGAAGATTCCCTTCTTCATTTCGCCAGCGTATTGGGTGCCCAGGATCACGAACTGTCCCGTCTCGAAGTTCAGGCTGACACAAGTTTCCGAACCGACTCCAGGAGTTTCGGGATCTGCATTTTGCTCGCCGGCGTTGAAAATGACGTAATCCGGTTCACCAAAATCGGCCAACTCTTCGGCTGTGGGACGGATTAACATGTTGTGCATGAAGAGGGCATGGTAGGGTCGCGAACAAATAATACGAACCTTGATACGATAGTCAGGATCCCAGCCGGCAAATCCATCCATGACATAAAGCCGGGGGCGCCCGTTAAGGTATTCAAGAGCGCGTTGATGATTGATTGCAAAGGAATCGCTGGAGAGTGGCATGTTGATGGGGCCCCACCAGATGTCATCCTTAGTCTCGGGGCCTTCGACGACACGCTTGTCCTTGGGGCTACGACCGGTCTTGGCAGCTGACAGGGTGGCAATGGCGCCGCTGGCAGTAATTTGAGCCGCATCGTAGGCCAGGCCATGTTCGTATAACAGGGCAGGGGCGCCGTTGCGAATAATCTCGCTGACTGAAATACCGTGTGATGTCAGATCCATGGAGCTTCCTCTCGAGTACGTCGACTTGCCGGTTCACCATATCGTGCAACCTGACCACTATTAAATCTATCTACCAGTTTTAAAGACTGGCGGCCTTTTCTTCAAGTACTCCGGACAACCGCCTTGGGCATTGCTACAATGAACCCGCTTCGATCAATGCGTCAGGCCGGTTGCCACCTTGGGGACCGCGGTTGATTGGAAAACGGACCTCCTCGGTAATGAGATAGATCATGCAACGAAGAATTTTCTTACAGGGAACAGTCGTTGTTGCCGGTTTGAGTCGTCTTGGCAGCTTGTCAGCGGCCCCGGCAGCCCCTGCCATCAAGGTTCATGAGAGACGCGTAATTAGTCAGCAAGCGAGCTACTATCATGGCTGGCCCACCCTGGCGCAGCAGAAAAACGGTCATTTGCTGCTAGCTTCCTCGGCAGGCCGTGAGTCGCACGTCTGTCCCTTTGGACGCGTGGAACTGATGCGGTCAAGCGATCAGGGAGCCACCTGGAATTGGCCTCAGGTTTTGCTGGATGGGCCAATTGATGATCGGGATGCGGGAATCCTGGAGACGAGCAAGGGGACGTTACTGGCAACCACCTTCTCGTCGGTTGCTTACGTGCCCATTCTCGAGAAAGGTCGCCAACTGCAGCCTGGGAAACCGGGTGCCTGGGAGGCCACCAGGCTCGCACGCTGGGAAGCAGCACACGGGCGCATTAATGAAGAGCAGCGTCAGCAGGCGTTGGGGGTTTGGATGACACGGTCCACCGATGGAGGCTTGACCTGGTCGGGTCGCTACCGTTGCCTGGTCAATAGCCCTCATGGTCCCATACAACTTTCTGACGGCAGGCTCCTGTACGCGGGTAAGGGACTTTGGACTGAGGCTTCCAAGGTTGGCGTTTGCGTTTCTGCTGACGACGGGGTCAGTTGGAAATGGCTTGCCGAGATTCAGCCCCGCGAAGGTGATTCGCACCACAAGTACCACGAGTTGCATGCTGTGGAGACGGAGAAAGGTCGGCTTGTTGCTCACATTCGCAATCACAATACAGCGCATGCGGGTGAGACCTTGCAGTCTGAATCGGAAGATGGTGGTCGCAGCTGGTCGGTTCCTCATTCGATCGGTGTCTGGGGACTGCCTTCGCATTTATTGCGGTTGCGCGACGGACGACTGTTGATGTCTTATGGATACCGCCGGCCACCCTATGGAAACCAGGCTCGGATCAGCGAGGATGAAGGACGTAGCTGGTCTGCGCCGTTGTCCATTTCGCTAGACGGCAGGGGGCATGACCTGGGTTATCCCAGTACCGTGCAAGTAGAAGATGAGTCTTTTGTGACGGTTTGGTACGAGCGTATGAAGCCATCTCCCCGGGCCGTATTACGCCAGGCCCGCTGGACTCTCCTGTAAATGAAAGATCAGCCAGTTGTCGAGTCGGCGGACGATGACCACTTGAAAAGAAAGCAGTTGCTTATGCTGCCTCAGCGAGAAGCCTCGATTGTGGCGTTAACATTCGCCTGGGTTTTTCCGACACTGGTCACGTTTGCCTACTTTGTCTGGATGCATGACTGGCCTGCCAAGTTTCAATTGTCGACTTATTCTGTCGGTAAGACCCTGCAGTTTGTCTTTCCGGTTTTTTACGTACTGCTGATACTTCAGCAGCGAATCACGCTCTCCAGGTCGACAGCCAATGGCATCTGGCTAGGCTTGGGGTTTGGCATCCTGGTGCTCCTGCTGATGTTGGGGTTGTTCTACTGGTGGCTGAAACCACAAGGTTTTTTTGAACAACCGACCGAGAAAATCTACGACAAGGTGGCTGGTTGGGGCTTCACGGCTGCCTGGCAATTTCTCCTGCTAGGACTGTTTTATTCCCTGGCACATTCATTCCTGGAGGAGTATTACTGGCGGTGGTTTGTATTTGACCATCTAACCCGTAAGGTCTCACTGACTAATGCGGTGGTTATCTCCAGTATCGGTTTCATGGCGCACCACGTGATCTTGCTGGCGACATTCTTCGGCTGGACGTCACCGATGACTTACCTGTTTTCCATCGGGATTGCCATTGGCGGTGTTGTCTGGGCCTTGATTTATCAGCTGAGCGGCTCTCTGCTGGGTCCCTGGCTCAGTCACTTGCTGGTCGATGCGGCTATTTTTTTGATTGGCTTTGATTTAGTCCGTGAACGTTTTGGCTGGTAGCTGGCAACCGTCTAAAACTCATCTGGACAGCAGCTGCGGAATTTGCGACAGTTTGCCCCGCTGGTACCGGTATGATCCGCCTGGCCATTATGAGGCAATCCGTCATGATCCGTTTTGTTCAATCTCTCAGGTCGCTACTGTTAGTGGCTAGTTTCAGTCTGGCAACGGTTAGCTGGTTCTCTGGTTGCAGCACCTTGCCGGAGCAAACGGGGTCTGGTTTTCGTGACCGTGAAGCAAATTGGGGATCGGGTTACCGCACCACCAACGAACTGGACCAGGGAACGGGACTTCACCCCAAGGGGCGAGAAGTGGAACGCAGCCTGGGATACCAGTAACCCCCGCATTCTTGTTGACCTGCTGATAACGGCTCCCGCGCATCAGATGTTTCCGCGGAGAGGTTCTTTTGCTTTTCTGCCACCCTGCTATTATTTGCAGCAGGTGTTCGCTGCTGGCATCGTTGCCTGGCGATTTGAGGAGAAGAGGTTTGCTTTCTGGAGAATCATGAAAATGGCTGACGTCAAGCAGACTTATCAGCAGCTTTGTGCTCATGTTCGTGAAACAGCGATGGTGGAGTCGATTCAAGCAGTTTTGGGTTGGGACGAACGAACCTACATGCCACCCCAGGCGGGGGAGTATCGGGCAGAACAACTCACCTGGCTGGCAGCCACCAATCACCAGCGGCGGACGATGCCTCAACTGGGAGAGTGGTTAGACATTTGTGAGGATTCCGACCTGGTGGAAGATGTTCATGGTGAAACAGCCACGGTCATTCGGCAACTGAGGCGGGACTATCAGAAGCGCGTTAAGCTTCCCCAGTCCCTGGTGGAAGAATTGGTGCGGGCTACCGTGCTGGGACAACAGGCCTGGGTGCAGGCTCGGCAGGCCGATGACTTCGCCAGCTTTATCCCTGTGTTGACAACGATCATTGACTTAAAGCGGCAGCAAGCCGAAGCGATTGGCTACGAGGATTCCCCGTACGACGCCCTGTTGGATGACTACGAACCGGGTGAAACCACGGCCAACGTGGAGCGTGTTCTTTCTTCGCTGCGAGAGGACCTGGTGCCGCTGGTGGCTGCCATTGCCGAGAGCGGTCGTCAGCCGGAGGTTGAAGTCCTTTCCCGGGATTATCCGGTCGCTCAACAAGAACAGTTGGGTAAACAAATTGCTGCCCGGATCGGTTTTGACTTTCAACGAGGTCGCTTAGACGTTACCCACCATCCCTTCTGTTCCGGGATGGGGCCGTTTGACTGTCGGATCACCACGCGCTACGACGAGAATTTCTTTCCGATGGCATTTTTCGGCATCCTGCATGAGGCAGGGCATGGAATCTATGACCAGGGACTTCGCACCGATTTTTACGGGTTACCGCCGGGAGAGTTTATTTCACTGGGTATCCATGAGTCACAGTCCCGCTTGTGGGAAAACCAGGTGGGCCGCAGTCGAGCGTTTTGGCAACACATGTTTCCTGCGTTGCAGCAGACTTTTACGACCGCCCTGCAGGACGTGACGCTCGACCAGTTTTACTTTGCCATCAATGAAATACGACCTTCTTTGATTCGAGTCGAGGCCGACGAGGCCACTTATAATTTGCACATTATTATCCGTTTTGAACTGGAACAGGCACTGATTCAAGGTGATTTGCAGGTTGTCGATTTACCATCCGCGTGGCGGGACAAGTACCGTGAGTTTCTTGGTATTGAGCCCCCCAATGATGCTGATGGCGTACTGCAAGATATCCATTGGAGTGCCGGTTTGATCGGTTATTTTCCTACTTATGCGCTGGGAAATCTCTACGCGGCCCAGTTTTATGCGCGGGCTGAAGAGGAACTTGGCGACCTGGAAACCCTGGTTGCCGAAGGTCAATTCGCTCCGCTCAAAGACTGGCTGCAGGAGAAGATTCACCAGCCGGGTCAGTGTTTCGGGGCCAATGAACTGGTCGAGCGTGTTACGGGGCAGCAACTATCCCATCAGCCCCTGCTGACTTATTTGCGAGGAAAACTGGAGCCCCTTTACGGAATTGGCTGAAACGATGATGGCGATTAGCAGGGGCCACGACAGTTGCGTTGGCTGGAATCTGCTGCCCGACGGGTATTATTCTGCTTTTATCCATATAGTCTCGGTGTTATGCTGAATCAATGACCCGTTGGTCATTAATACTGGAACAGAGGCCAGGGTTTGTGATGAGTCTCAGGTGGCTGGCCAAAGCTGATTTGGAGAGTTGATCATGATGATTGCCAATTGTCCGAACTGTGAAGACAAAATAACGATTCCTGATGGGGCACGAGAGAATTCGAATGTTGCTTGTCCACTTTGTCGCGACGAGTTTCTTCTTAGTGAAGTGTTGCAGACCTTGCCACCGCGACTGATTCTACTGGATTCACCGGCAGAGTGGTCGAATATGTCCGACACGGAGAAGACATCCTCGCTCGGAATCGTGGACGAGACTGCTAAAGAAACCGAGCAAATCGAAGTCCCTGCAGAAGAAAGTCCGTCCGACTCAGAACCCGACAGTAGCAAGCAGGAGGACAGTTTTGGTTTTTCTGATTCCGGAGAGAGTGGTGCTGTGGCGCCCACTTCGATTCGTAGCTCTCGACGTTCCCGGCAGGAGTCAGAGAATCCACTGGGTACGGTGATCAAGGTTGCCCTGGGTGGATTAATGGCCGTTCCGCTGGCACAGTTGATTTTGTGGTGGGGTTTTTCGAGAGATCCAGTGAAATTGGGTCCTAAAGTACCTTCCGTCATTCGCTGGGTGGTCCCGAAGGATCTCCGCGGATCGACCACCAGCCAGGCGCCGAGCAAAGCAAATCGTGATGATTTACAGGCAAGTGCTGGCTGGCAGCGACTGGTTCGCGAT
>JAYGDG010000797.1:0-2221 GCA_046583015.1 Pirellulaceae bacterium
TTGCGGACAAGATCAGCTCTCGGCCCGTATCGACCAGTTGATTGAAGCCAAGGTCAATGGAAAAGTGGCTGGTCCGGCCAGTGATGCTGAATTCTTGCGGCGCAGCTACTTGGATCTCAATGGAATCGTACCGACGGCTGCCCAGGTGCGGACCTTCTTGGCGGACAAGAATCCGCAAAAACGCTCTAAGCTGATCGATCAATTGCTCAACAATGACGCCTATTCCCGGCGATTCAGGGAAGCGTTCACGGTGATGTTGCTGGAACGCCGTACGGGTGCCACGGTGCCGATTGTCCAGTGGAATTTATTCCTGGAATCTTCATTTGCGAAGAACAAGCCCTGGGATCAACTTGTTCGCGAGATCATCCAGGCGGACGCCGGTAACGACCTGACCCAGGGTAGTCTCAAGTTTTTCACAGCGACTGGCCGCACCGCCCACGACCAGATGACGCAGGACGTGGCGAGACTTTTTTTGGGTATGAATATTCACTGTGCGAAGTGTCATGATCATCCCACCGTCGATGAATTCAAGCAGGCGGATTACTTTGGCCTGCTGGCCTTTCTCAACCAGAGCAAGGCGGCCAAGCACACCGGCAAGAACCAGACTTTTCTGGTGGAAGGGGTGGCCACGGGAAAGCTTGAATTCCAGAGCGTATTCTCACCGGAGAAGAAAGACCAGGTTGGTCCCCGGTTGCCTGGTGGGCAGGAGGTAGAGGTTCCCGTCTTTGAGAAGGGTGAGGAATTGGCGCAGCCTGCCGCGGACGGGTTGCCGGGAGTTCCCAAGTTCCAACCGAGACAAATCCTGGCCAAGGAGTTGACCTCAGCCAGTAACCGTCGCTTTGTCGAAAACAGTGTGAACCGTTTCTGGTACCTGATGATGGGCCGGGGACTGGTCCACCCGCTGGAAATGATGCATGCCGAGAACCCGGCTTCGCATCCCGAGTTATTGAAGATCTTGACCGATGAATTTGTGGCGCACAACTTTGACGTGAAATGGTTACTGGGCGTGCTGGCACGGACGCGGGTTTACCGGCGTACGAGCCTGTTGCCGGCGGGAGTGGCGGTGCAGGATGCGACAGCGGAGTCTTACCGGGTTGCTAATGCCAAGGGCATGACACCCGAGCAAACTGCCTGGAGTATCATGCGGGTTACGGGCGTGTTGGAGGAGATTGTCAAGAAAGAGCGACCGGAGGATTCCGGCTTCAATTTCAAAGACTACATCAACGGTCGTATACCGGCTCCTGATAACCTCACGGATACGATGCTTTTGTTCACATCCGTCTTTGGTAATCCGCCAGGTGAAGCCGAAGTCGAATTTCAGCCATCGATGGGCCAGGCACTATTCTTAATGAACGAGAAACTGATTCTTGACTGGCTCAAACCTGTTGACGGGCGTTTTATCGGGCGAGTTGAGAAGATGAAAGATCCCAAACAGGTTGCCGAAGAGTTGTTTATTACGATTCTTGCCAGGAATCCCAGCGAACAGGAAACGAACGATCTCCTGCAGCACTTGGAAAAGAATGCCAGTCGGCGGACGGCAGCGATTAGTGAATATGCCTGGGCACTGATCACGTCGGCGGAGTTTAAACTGAACCACTAATAGAAGCCCCTTAGTTATGCACCCCTTTCAATGTAATAGCCCACAGCATGAGTTGTCGCGCCGCCAGGTGCTTGGCGCGTTTGCCGGCCTGGGTGCCGGCAGCCTGTTGAGTCCGCTGGTTGCAGAAGAGATCAAATCAAAACAAAAGCAGGTGTTGTTGATTTGGCTGGACGGGGGCATGAGCCAGTTAGAGAGCTGGGATCCTAAACCGGGAACTGAATTCGGTGGACCTTTTCGTTCGATTCCAACTACCTTACCGGGGATCCATATCAGTGAACTGATGCCTCACACGTCCCAGCAGATGCAGCACCTGGCGGTCGTTCGCAGCATGTCTACCAAGGATGAAAATCACTCGACCGGTGTGCCGAGGATCTTGCGTGGCGATCCCAAGAACCGCGGTGTCACCTATCCGTACATGGGCGCAGCGATGGCTCACTTGAAGGGGAAATCTGACAACGAGTTGCCCAACTATATCTGGGTGAAACCAGGGTCCGGCGGCTTTATCTGGCAACACGGGGGCTTTCTCGGTGCCAAGTACGGGGCCCTGGCACTTGGTGACGGTAAGCCGCCCGTGCACATTAATCGTCCGTCGGAAATTGATGATCAGCGTGACCAGGTGCG
>JAYGDG010000824.1:0-12437 GCA_046583015.1 Pirellulaceae bacterium
ATTTTCGCTTGGGGCGTCACCACTGGAATCTTTACAGATACCACGGCTCTGAGCAGGAATTGAAATCAGCGCTGGAGGCAGTGAAGGAATCGATTCGCATTCGTCCCGGGCATGCGGAAGCGCACGTGCTGTACGCAACGATCCTGTTTCAGTCTGAACGTTACGATGAAGTTTTGTCGGAAGTGCAATTTGTACTTGACGAGGAAATACTGCAGCATGATGCGCTCTGCCTGCGCGGCATGGTCCACATGCAGAGGAAGCAATGGGAGGCGGCGGAAGCGACGTTTCAAAAGGTCCTCAACGAAGACCCGCTGTTTCCGCTGGCGGTGCAGAAGATGGCAGAAGTGAAGATTTTGAAACAGAGAAATAGAGCACCGTGAGCAACGATTCAGGTCAGGGTACCCACTGGGCGCTTGTAACGAATCCTGCCATAACAGAAACACTATGAGTGCTTCACTAAGCGCGGGGAAACGATGTATATTCTGGGACTTCATGGGAACTTTGGTCGCTCTGATCACGATGGCGCCAGTGCGCTGATTCGTGATAATGAAATTGTGGCGGTAGCAGAAGAAGAGAGATTCCTGCGGCAAAAACATGCTACCGGTTTGTTCCCGTATGAGTCGGTTCGTTCCTGCTTGAAACAGGCTGACATTACCATTGAGGATGTCGACTGCCTGGCGTTTCCCAGGGTGACGTGGCAGAACTTTGCCGATCGCCTGGAAACTTATTTTGGTTTTCAGTTTGGCTATTGTCCCGAGGTGAAGTTTGTCCAGCACCATCAGGCCCATGTCGCGTCCGCTTACTACCTCTCTGGATTTCCCAGCGCCCTGGCGCTGAGTATCGATCGGTCGGGTGATGGTGTCTCGCTGGCAGTGTACCACTGTTCTGGTACGAAACTGGAACTGTTACACGAAGAGGGGTTCCCCAATTCCATCGGTCTGTTTGCAGCCTTGATGACTCAGTATCTTGGGTTTCGCAGTAACCACGGTGAATACAAGGTGATGGGTTTGTCCGCATTCGGTAAGCCGGACGTTGATCTTTCTTTCCTGCTGCAGGTAACGTCCGACGGGTATCAACTTAATGAGAGGTACTTGCACCAGGAAGTGCTGAATAAGTACCCGGCATTCCCAACGGAACAGCTACCAATTTTTAACGACAAGGTAGCAGAACACCTGCCACCGCCTCGCAAGCGGGATATGCCCTTGGAGTCCCATCATGCGGATATCGCTGCCAGCACCCAGGCGACGCTGGAAGCTGCAGTGATGGCGATCCTGAAACGGTTCAAGCAGCCCGAGGATCGCTATCTTTGTCTCTGTGGTGGTGTCGCTCATAACAGCGTGATGAATGGAAATGTCGTGGCCGATGCCATCTTCGAGGAAGTGTTTGTACCGCCGGCCCCTGGTGATGCGGGCACAGCATTAGGCGCTGCTGTCCAGGTAGCAGTTGACCAGGGGCATCAGTTTGCTCCCTTGCAGACTGCTTGCCTGGGACCGGAATTTGATAATGGTCAAATTCAACAACTGCTCGATACCAGCGGCACTCCCTATGTTAGCGTGGATAATCCAGCGGAACGGACCGCTCAGCTACTGGCTGAAGGGGCAACGGTAGCCTGGTTCCAGGGCCGTGCGGAGTTTGGCCCGCGGGCCTTGGGAGCCCGATCGCTGCTGGCAAACCCCTGCAATGCCGAGATGAAAGACAAGGTGAACCGTATCAAGCATCGGGAGAAGTTCCGACCGTTTGCTCCATCTGCCCTGCATGAAGTTTGTCCCGAGCGGTTTTCGAAATACGGGAATTCACCTTTTATGTCCTTTACCTTTCCGGCGAACGAGCAGGGGTTGAAGGAATTTCCGGCCAGCATTCATGTCGACGGGTCGGCCCGTGTGCAGAGTGTGCAGGAATCAGATGGGCTTTACTACCAGATGATTTCCCAATTTCATCAGTTGACAGGTATCCCGGCCGTCCTTAACACCAGCTTGAACTCTGACTGGGAACCGATCGTTCATCGGCCCCAGGATGCGCTCGCTTTTCTGGGTGTCACCGCGACTCAATACCTGGTGATTGGCAATTTCCTGGTAGGTGCGTCGAGCTGATGCCAAGTGTTTCTCTTGTAATCGCTGCCTACAACGAAGCTGAGTCATTGGCAATTGTTTTTGAACGGGGCCTCAATGTGCTGCGGGAGTGCAGTGATGATTTCGAAGTGATCATCCTGGATGATGGCAGTACCGATGGGACGCGAGCCGTGGCCGAAGATCTACAGGCCAGCCATCCGCAGATTGTGCGGCTTTTGTACCATGAGCAGAACCAGGGGATTTGCTCAACGTTCGAGGAGCTTTATGCCAGTGCCCAAAAAGAGTATGTCTTTGATGTACCTGGTGACGGGGAATTTCCTCCGGAAGCGTTGCGAGAAATCGTTCCCATGCTCAGCGATTTCGATGTCGTCATCTGCAATCGCTTGTTTCGCAACTATACTGTTTATCGAAAACTGGTCTCGTTCTTTTATCGCTTCCTGCCACGACTGTTGTTTCGTGTAGATCTTTATGATCCTGGCAGCATCAAGTGTCGTAAGCGGGAGGTGATCCAGGATATTGAGGTTCAATCGCGCAGTGTGTTTGCCGAGGCGGAACGGATGATTCGTGCCGCCCGTCGAGGCTACCGGATTGGCAAAGTCGATATTCGTCCAGAGAAGCGGATAGCAGGCAAGGCGCGGGGAGCATCCTGGCGTAATGTTTGCGGAGCGGTCCTGGATTTGTTTCGACTTTGGTTCCGGTTGGTGGTGCTGCGGCAAAAACCTTGAATTTCAAGGGTTTTTGTGACGATGGAAGAACCACCCAAATATTGCGGCATAGCACGGCTCACGATAAGATGAAACCAGGGATTACTTACCTTCTCTTCACCAGACTTGTTTCTGTTTTTGACCTCAGGTGGTAGTTATGTCGTTAGCGGCTGGTTCTTTGCCGACATCACGTCCTGCACAAAACTGGATCATTAGCAGGAACTGGGACATTGTGTTCATTATTGCCGCGCCCATCTTGGCCTTCTTCTGGGCCGTGGGAACCTTGCAACTGACAAGTGTCGGTGTGGTGCTCTCGATCTTCATGGTTTTCAATGTAGCGCACCATTTTCCGACCTTTATTCGGATCTATGGAGATCGTGATTTGCTGCGTCGATTTCGCTGGGAATTAATCTTGGGGCCAGTGATTCCGTTCGGCCTGGCCTTGGCCGCGGTTTACTATGTCATCATTAGCAGCGAGCAGAGCGGGCAGAATGCAGAGAAGATTGCTGAGAGTATGTTGTTCCTTTTCGTGGTGTTGTTAATTTGGGATCCATGGCACTTCCTGATGCAGCATTACGGATTCATGCGCATTTATGATCGTCACAACCAGGCTCCTCGTAAGATCGCCGCCCGGATGGACCTGGCAGTTTCCTGGATATGGTTTATCTGTATTCTTGTTTTAATTTCTGAGTGGTTGCCGGACCTGCTGTATGACTTGCACGATAATCACAGTTTGCCGTTGGTGTTTGTGTTTGGCACGAATGCCTACTTGTGGCTGGAACGGTTCGTCATCATGACGGCCGCGGGCATGGGGCTTGTGTATGTCGGCTACCTGGTTTGGTGTTTCAAGCGGGGCTATTACATTAGCAAGGCCAAGCTCTGGCTGCTGGCGATTACGTTTGGCGTCATGGTGTTAACGTACGTTCCCAATCCGTTGATTGAGCGTATCGTGCCGGGCTGGAATTTTTCACTTGGCTTTGCCACGTTGGGAATGGTGCATGTGACCCAGTACCTGGCGATTGTCTGGAAATATAATCGGGGCCTGGCTACCAAGGATCGTGCTCGCACCAAGGGATTTACCCGGGCTTTTGCCAAGGGTGGATTCGTGATCCTGGCGGTTTACGTGATTGCTTGCCTCATATACGGAGTGGCAATCTCCTTTTTTGGCGTGACGCTGCCATTTAAGACGTGGCATAAACTTTCCGGTGGTGGGGGCGCGACATTGTTTCACAGTTCAATCGGAGTTTGGTATGGAGGAGTACTGGCTGCGATTGGTTTCACCTCGACATTCTTGCATTACTACTATGACGGCTTTATCTGGAAATTTCGCCACAAGGAAAACCAGCAAAATCTGGTCCTGGAGGAGACGGCGACAGGCGATACCAGCACCACGCAACAAGAATCCGGTCACTCCTGGTGGGCAGGTCAAGCTGGGTCGCGTTCGCCGGCGCAGGTTCTTTTTCGACAAGGTCTCTACCTGGGTCTGCCAATTTTGATTGTCGTGTTTACCTATATGGTCAACCACGAGCGACAACTTCAGTCAACCCAGTATCCAATGGTTGCCCTGCAAAGGTCTGAAAAACAACTGACCTTACACAAGCAAATGCTTCACGTGCGACCACGTATCCGTCATTACATGTCGATTGACGAATTGACACGGGAAATCATCGAAATTAAGCAGGGGCTTTTGGGCGATCAGCCGATGGATGCCCAGGCTATTGTCGAACAACAGGAGTCGTTGCGCGAGTGTATTGCTGCCCTCGAGACCGCCTTGGCACTGCCGACTCCTTACGCGTTCCCCAACACGGAGTTGGGAGAGCAGAAACGACAAGAGGCCGAGCGAGTTCTCGGTGTCCGGCGCGAGGAACTTGCTGACGCTGAAAAGGCAACGGCTGCGCCAGCAACCGGTTCTTCATCGGACACTCAGTAGCTGCTGCTCTTGCAGGAAACGGTAGAGGATTTCTGCCGTCTGGCGGTGTCCATTCGCATCCCAATGATGATCCTTGTTCTTTCCGATCAATGCGTCTGCCGTTAAACCGGCAGCAGAGAACTCTCCATCGAGATCAAGGTAATGGACATTCTCTATCAGAGGAAAGGCTGCCTTGATCAGTTTTCGCAGTTTGATGGAATCGTCTCGGTCAGGAAAAATAAATGTACCGAACTGCATGACCACGAGCCGGCAATTGACTTCGGCACATTTTCGTTGCATTTCTTCTAGCAGGTGTTTGGTTAACAGAAACGGGTTGCTTCGTTGGACGGTCTTGGTGTTTGCTAGACTTGGCCTGGGAACAGGTAAATTGCCAGGGACGAGGTTGGTCCCCTGTAAACGATAGATCGGTTTTTGAAGGCCGTACGATTCTGTTTGGAGGATTTCCTCCAGGTCGTTGATAAAGTGACCTACGATAACCAGGTCAGGTGAATACTTGAGGCCTTCGGTGATTAGAAACAAGTATTGCTGATCGGTACCCCAGCCGGAAACTCCCGCATTTAGGACCTCGTAATGGGGATACTTGTCCTGCAGGGCCTCTTCGAGAACTTCTGTATAGATCTCCTTGTTGGCTACACCATATCCCCAGGTGTAGGAATCTCCCAGGACCAGGATGCGTTTGGTGCCAGCAGCTTTCTGGTACGGGTATTCGCGGTCACGCAGTCCCTTGGAGTTGATGGAGAGCGGTTGGTTGATCGTACTGGCTTGCCAGCCTGGAATGTTCTTCCAGCCGTAAAGTTGATCATAAAGGTAGCGATGCCCGCTTAATTCATACCCCGGTTCCTGGACGTAAAGTGGCAATCGGTTTCTGATGAGAATTCCAATAAAACAGATTGCGGAGCAAATCAGGCAGGTCAGCAGCAGGGTGACTACCTTGAATATTTTCTGCTTGGCGAGTGATCTGCGGCGTTTCTTTTTCTTGCCCATGCGAACTCTTGCGGCTCAGAAGGAAACTAATACCAGCTAAGCAGACATTCTAACAGAAGATTTGGAATCGGATTGCCAGGCGAAAAAAATAGTCTGCTGGCGGTTCGGTTTGTAGCAGCAATGAGGTTATTTCCGAGGACCGCTTTCGACCAGCCTCTTCATCGCCTGGCCCATGGCATTGCCGATGAGAAAGTAAGTCTCGGCATTGGCGTTCCAGTGATAGCCCTGGTTCGCTGGTGAGACATTGGCGGGTCGAAAAAAGTCTCTCGTTTCAACGGTTACCACGGACCCTTTGAATTCAGTCCGCTGGGAAACCGCGGCCTGGGCCTTCATGATTCCCAAGCGCCGGTCGACTTTCTGTTTGCGACCGCCAAAGCCGCTGTTGGCAATGACCACCGGCAGGTTCTTGATCCCGAGTTCTTTGCGCAGGTCGTTGATCAGGTGCGCCATGTTCTGTTCGTATTCGTCAACGGCTGTCATTTTAAGTCCGTCGTTCCATCCCTGGTGCCAGCCGAAGCCAGCGATCTGGTAGCCTTGCCCGCTGTAGGTGGGGAAATGATCTTTCAAGTTGGCCAGGACGCTGTGGATGTGCTTTACCATTTCACGGTAGTAGGGTCCCACTTCTCCACCAGCACCGGGAGGGCGAAAATCCCTGGTCAGGCTCTTGCCACCCCAGGCGGTTTTGATAATTAGAACTTGTTGCTTGAAATGTTCTCCCACCACATGTCCAAACTGAAATTCCGGGCCGATATGGTTTTGCTTGGCACCATAGCCAACACTCAAGCCCCCTTTGCGGCCCAGGTACCAGATCCAGACGTCATCACGAACCAGCCAGTTGCCGTCCTTGTCGATCGTATGTTTGAAGCGCGCCGCGGAAGCGGGGTTCTTGACCAGGTATTCCAGTGAACCCTGGCCGCCGTTGCGATTGGGATCGGCTGCCACGCGGCCGACTCCCTGCATGTTGGATTGGCCAGCCAGGATAAAGACCTGCAACGGTTTCTGCTGGTTCGGCTGGTCTGCCCGGAGCGCCTGGCTGCTGAAGGCAACGAGGCAGTAAAGGCCAATGACGACCTGGGTGGATTTGCGCAGTCTCATTTGAGTATCCTTTGCTGGCGGAAAAGACCGGTGCCCCGCAAAAGCTTGCGTCTGGTCAGCGAAGGGTCGGGCCCTGCGTGTCGAGCAGCTGCGTGTTAGGAACCGAGTTACCAAACACGTCATACTTATCGAGGGTCCAGACGACCTTCTTGGTCTTGGGTTCGATTTCGATGACCAGCGGGTTTTGCGGACCCGCATGGCAATTGCCAATGACATAGTTACCATTGGGCAGGACTTCTAACGTGGTGACCCAGGCCAGCGTTATGCCTGGCAGATCCTTCTGTTCAATTTTCCAGACGATCTTCTTCTCGGGCGTTACTTCCAGGACACTGTGTCCATTGCCAGTAGCGATCAACGTATTTCCATTGGCCAGTCGGACAGCCCCGAAGACCTGGTTGCCGAAGGCTTCCGGGCCGTGGCCGCCACGACGTTGTTTGCCGAACAGGGGGATGTCATAGTCCCAGACAATCTCACCCGTTTTCCCTTCGTATTCCCGTACTGCACCGTCCCCTTCATGGCAGACCAGGTAATTTCCGTTAGGTAACTTGCGGGCTAGTCGTGTGTCGCGATGAGGATGGGGCTGTTTTACTTTAAGCTTTATCTGGTGGTGGATCTTTCCCTGCCGATCGATTTCAATAATGCGACCTGCTCCTGACTCGGCAATCATGATGCGACCATTGGCCAGGGGCTGGAAGGCGTGTACCTCGATACGTTTTCCCTGGTTGCCATTTTCCTTGGTAGAGTCGTAGGACCAGACAACTTTCCTGGTCTTGGGGTCGATTTCAACAATCTTGCGATTGCGTTCCTGGACCATGATGTTGCCACTGGGGAGGACATGGATGTCGTGGATACCGCCCCATTCCATTTCCCACTCGATTTTGCCGTCCTCATCAACCAGGGCCAGTTTGTTGTTGCCCTGGACCATGATGCGGTGCCCGGCATCAACGGGGCTGAGGAAGCCTAGTAACAGGAAGCTAACGACTGAGGTTCGAAGCAACAGGTTCATGGCAGTCTCCAAGTGAGTGGAAAATAAATAGCGTCCGGCAACCGGTTAAGATAGTTGGCGTTTGGTCCCGACGCAATGGTTGCCCGTCAGCAGAGAGGCGGGCAGGTCAGTGTTGCGTCGTGGGCAGCAGGCCGATAAGATCAACGCTCGGTTGCTGGGGGTTTCTGAAAGTTTCGGGGAGGCGAGCGATTACTGGTACATGCCTCATCATCGGCGGGCGCGGATTTGTCGGGTCGGCGATTAGTGCGGTTGCCCAAGAGCGCGGCTGGCAGGTAACGATCGCGGGGCGATCCGAAATTCAACAACTGGCCGGCTCAAGATTTGACCTGGTCATCAATGCCAACGGCAACGCCAGTCGCTTTCGTGCCGAGCAGGATCCATGGTTTGATTTCGAGGCCAGCCTGGCGACGGTCTACCGGTCACTGTTTGATTTTCCCTGCGAACGTTATGTGTTTCTGTCGACTGTTGACGTTTATAACAACCCGGGGCAACGGGAAGCGACGCGTGAAGAGACACCGATTGATCCTTTGGCGTTAGGAGCCTATGGGTTTCATAAACGGCAGGCTGAACTAAGCGTAATGCGCACTTGTCCGCATTACCTCGTGTTGCGGCTGGGTCAGATGGTCGGTGCTGGATTGAAAAAAGGGCCTCTCTACGACATAATGAAGAACCAGCCTCTATGGATTGATTCCAAAAGTCGCTTGCCTTTCATAAACACCACGAACGTGGGACAGGCGTTGTTCCAGTTGCTGGACGCAGGGGTTGATCGGGAAGTTTTCAATGTGTCTGGACGGGGGAGCGTCGAATTCAGCCGAGTGCAGGAGTTGTTTCCGAACGCCTTGCGACAGTCCGATCAGGCGGAGTTGGCCGTTCAGGTCTATGAAGTTGCAACAGAAAAGGCTGAGCAATATTGTCAGTTGCCCGATTCCTGGGACGAGATAAAGACATTTGTGAGCGAGGCAGGCGGTGGACAATCAAACAGCGAATCATAACGAGAAGCTGAAGTTGTCTGTCATCGTGGCTGCCTTTAATGAACAAGACACGATTGAAAATTGCGTGCGGCAGATTTTCGAGGTCTATCCACAGCAGTGTGAACTGCTGGTCGTCGATGGAGGAACCGACGATACAGAGGGTGTCGTGAAAGCATTGGTGGGGGAATTTCCGCAATTGCGTTATGTACGCAACCATGACGACCGTGGTAAGGGGCACGCGATCCGGACCGGGATTGCTGAGGCCCGGGCAGAGGTGATGGCTCAGATCGACGCGGATTTGCAGTTTTTGCCCTCAGATTTACCCCAATTGGTGGCTCCGATCGATGAGAATCGAGCCGATGTAACACTGGGGACACGGTTTGCCACCGGTTCGGTGAGACGGCCTGGTAGTACACCCATGTTTCGTCGTTGGGGTAACAAATTTGCCAGTTTTTACGCTTCCTTGCTCTATTGGCACCGCATGACCGATGTGCAAGCGGGCATGAAGGCCTGGACCCGGCAGGCGGCGGAGTTAATTGACTTGCAGAGTGATAACTATTCTTATGAAGTCGAAATACCGATTAAAGCTTTAAGGAACAAGTTGCGGGTTGTGGATGTACCGATTACCACCGATGCTCGCCAGGCTGGCGAGACGTGTGTGAATGTTGTGTTTGATGGGGTCGCTTTGCTCAGAGACATTACCCGTTTCCGGCTAGGCTTAAAATAGACGATACAAGGGTTGACTCATGAGAGTATTGGTAACAGGCGGTGCTGGTTACGTGGGATCAGTTCTGATTCCCCAGTTGTTAAGTTCCGGATACGAAGTGACTGTACTGGATAACTTACGTTACGGGGGCCAGACCTTGCTGCCTCATTTCTCGTGTGAGGGATTTGAGTTTATTAAAGGTGACGTTGGTGATGCCGAGACGGTGCGTCGCTGTGTGGGAGAAGTTGACGCGGTGGTTCACCTGGCGGCGATTGTCGGGTTTCCGGCCTGCCGAAAATACCCGGAAGTTGCTGAAACGACGAATGTCCAGGGAACGAGAAATGTTTCCGAAGCGGTGTCGGAAAACCAGCCGCTGGTTTTTGCATCAACGGGGAGTAACTATGGCAAGTTGGATGCGATTTGTACGGAAGAGAGCCCGCTGAATCCGGTTTCGTTTTACGCCATCACTAAGACGCAGGGTGAGGAGATCGTGATGGAGACAGCCGGTGGTACCGTATTGCGGTTTGCTACCGCTTTCGGGGCGTCGCCTCGCATGCGATTGGATTTACTGGTCAATGATTTTGTGCACCAGGCAGTCGTCAATAAACAGTTGATCGTTTACGAACGTGGGTTCCGCCGGACCTTCATCCATGTTCGCGACATGGGAAAGGCAATTCAGTTTTCACTGGAAAACTATGACCAAATGCGGAATAACTCCTACAACGTGGGGCACGAAAGCCTGAATTACACCAAGGAAGATATTGCCAATGCCATTCGCGAACGTGTTCCGTTCTACTTGCACTATGCCGAAGTCGGTACGGATCCTGATCAGCGAGATTACGAGGTCTCTTACAAGAAGATCCAGGAGATCGGTTACGAAACAAGCGTCACCCTTGACGAAGGTATTTCCGAACTGATTCGAGTCGTCGACGCGATCGACGTTACCAGCCCGTGGCTGAACGTTTAATAAGGGATGGGCTAGATGACCATTGACTGGGGAAACTCCCGCGTGGCCGTCCTGGGAGGCGGCGGATTTCTCGGTAGCCACCTGGTAGACCACTTGCGCGGACTGGGCTGTGAGCCAGTCGTGCCACGGACTGCTGACGGCTGGGATTTTCGCGAGTTGGAGAATATTCAGAGGTTCTTTTCTGAGCATCCCAGCCAGCTGGTTTTTAACTGTGCAGCCCGACAGGGAGGGCTGGGATACCAGCGGACCCATCCCGCCGATATTTTCTTTGATAACATGCGCCTGGGGCTCAACTCAATGCATGCGGCCTATCAGGCCAAGGTGGAAAAATATATCAATGTGGTCGCTGCCTGTTCATATCCTGGTTATGTCGACGGGGTGCAGGGTGAAGACGATTACTGGTCAGGGCCCCTGCACGAGACGGTGGTGAACTATGGGTTCACGAAGAAGTCACAAGTGGTGCAAGGATGGTGCTACGATCGGCAGTATGAATTCAAGTCAGTGCACCTGTTGATGACGAATTTGTATGGGCCCCGGGAACACTTTCATCCTGAGCGGTCACATGGCCTGGCAGCGTTGCTGCGCAAGTTTTACGACGCCCGAGAAAGTGGTAACGCCGACGTGACGATTTGGGGTACCGGTAAACCGGTCCGCGAATGGCTTTTCGTGCGCGATGCAGTGGCTGCCATGGTGCAGGCCGCAGAACGTTATGAAGAGGTCGCCCCATTGAATATTAGCACCGGGGGTGGTTTGAGCATTATGGAGTTGGCACTGCTGATCAAGGAGATCGTTGGCTTTGAAGGCGAACTGGTGTTGGACCGAACCAAGCCTGACGGTGCCCTGGTCAAGACCTTTACAAACGACCGGGTCAGGGAAGCCATCGGCTGGCAGCCAGAGACATCCCTGCAAGACGGAATACGTGAAACGCTGGCCTGGTTTGAAGCGAATTATGCAGCGGCCACGGCAGAAGGATGATCGGGGTGGCAAAACAGAAAAAGAGACGCCGAAACGAGCGGCAAAACACCGTCACGATGGCTGTCATCCTGGCGGTCGTGACGCTTGTTCTCTATGCCCAGGTGGTGACCTTCGACTTCATCAACCTGGATGATCCCGACTACGTCTATAACAACCAGTATGTTCGAACAGGAATCACAGTAGAAAACGTGACTTGGGCTTTTACGCTGCACGGCCCAGGCCAGTGGCATCCCTTGACCTGGATTTCTCACCAGTTGGATTGCCAGTTGTTTGAGTTAGATGCGGGGATGCATCACCTGGTTAACGCGTTGCTTCATGTTGCCAACGTGGTCCTGTTATTTTTCCTGCTCGTAAAAATGACTTCGGCCTTGGCACCGAGCTTCCTGGTGGCAGCCCTCTTTGCCTGGCATCCACTAAGTGTCGAGTCGGTGGCCTGGGTGAGTGAGCGGCGCGATGTGTTAAGTATGCTGTTTTGGCTTCTGACGTTGCATGCCTACGTTGCCTATACCCGTGCTGGTGGCTGGCGCAACTATGGATGGGTGGTTTTCCTGTTTGCCTGCGGCTTAATGAGCAAGCCGATGGTTGTTACCTTGCCTTGCGTGATGTTGTTACTCGATGGCTGGCCGCTGCACCGTTGGGACCGGCTGGCTCCCTTGGAGCAGAACATCGCGTCACGGAGGTTCAAGCTTGGATACCTGGTGGGAGAGAAAATTCCACTGCTGGCGATGTCGCTGCTAGCCAGCTTTTTTACGTTCCTGATTCAAATGCAAGAGCAGGCCGTCGGCACCTTCTCGGCCTATCCGCTGACGAGCCGACTTGCCAACGCGATGCTCAGCTATGCTACCTATCTCCGGAAACTCGTCTGGCCTCATGACCTGGCGTTTTTTTATCCCTATCCCGATACGGTCAACATTTTCTGGGCTGGGGTCAGTGTGCTAGTGCTGCTGGGACTGACCGCTCTCTGCCTCTGGCAGATTCGCCGGCGTCCGTACTTGCTGGTCGGCTGGTTATGGTACTTGGGGACCCTGGT
>JAYGDG010000842.1:0-4555 GCA_046583015.1 Pirellulaceae bacterium
TCGATCACCACAATCTTGCCACGGTAATCGGTTAGCTTGAACTTCACTCCGTCAATATCCTCACCTGCTATTTCAGGCGCCGTTTTGCCGATACCGAGGTTCTGAACTTCATACAACTCACGTTTGGCAGCCTCACCAATCGTACCCCGATAATGCTTGAGATCCGCAAAATCTTTGATCACTCGCTCGGCAAACTTCTTTACGTCAGCTTCCTTGGCCGGGTTAGCACGAGCCGCATACTTGGACTGCATCATTAAACCAAAACAAGCTTGTCCTTTTGCTTCCCGGAGCGGATTCTTCTCCAGCACTTGCTCCAACAGCCTGCGGGCTGGCGGTGAGGTATTACGCATCAAACGCTGACAAACCGCAACCATGGCTTTGTCTTCAATGTTATTCTCGATCAACAGATCGATTGCCTCAGCAGGTGCCCGGCCTGTACGAACATTGGAAACGACCCAAACCAGTGCCTGCACGGCAACCGGATCGTCGGGATGTTCTTTTGCCAATGCCAGGAACTTGCCAGCTAACTTTTCAGGCTTCGGATAAAGCTCCTGACGAACCTTGACTCGATCCGCGGCTGTCTTGGCCTCGCGGTACGCCTTGGAGTAGGCCAATCGCTGTTGGCCAAATTCGCCGAGCAAAACTCGATACTGCTGGCCCGCTTCCGTCACCGGACCTGGCCTCACTTTGATCGGAGGCTTGGTGGGAACACGCTGAGCACTCAGTGTCGCTGTCATCAGTAACACCAGCAGCACCCCTGTGATTGAACGCAACATAAGTTGTCTCTCCCTCATCAAGGACTAAATAAACCCCTAACCGAATACTTCGATTATATCCCCTGGTAAACGCCTGACCAGACCACACAAACGACCCATTTCAGGCGGTTTTCTAGCCCTTTTCCAACTCAAGGCAAAACGCTGGAATTAGAGCGGCCGATTCGAACCCAATGAAACTCCAGTCGCAAAACTACCGGCCGGTCATAATACTGGCTTATCACCTGGATCAACTGCGGATGAAGATCTTCAACATCCGTCCGAGGTGTGGCAACCTCTACGGTCATCTCTACCGGATTGCGCCGAGCCTGGCGTCGAATGTGGACAACCTGGCCCTCAGGAATAACCTTCTCAACCGTTGTCTGAATCTGCTGCCGTAGCCGATTCGGTACCGGCGCTGAAGGCAACGATTCATAAATCGCCAGGAAAACAGCCAGCAGGCACAGGCTCCAGGAAAGCGGACGACTCCAACGCTGCACCGTTCCGTGACGATGACTGTCTCGAATACCAACCAGCCAAAGACTGCAGGCGGTTCCCAAAATAATAGCAACGATATTAGTCAGGAAAAGCAGTAACGATCCACCTGCCAGTCTCCACTCCCAACCCGCTGCTGCCAGGCCCGCAGTCGCCACCGGCGGGACCAGGGCAGCTGCGATCGCCACACCCGGCAACGCCGAAGATAGATTAGGTCGGCCAATGGCATAGGCAGCTGCAATGCCACTGATAAAAGCAACTAGTAAATCCAATACATGAGGCGACCCACGGGCGCGCATCTCGTCAGTAATGTCTAGCGTGGGCAAACAGATTCCCAGTAACCAGCCCAGCAAAAAGGCGAGCAGGAAACCACGTAAAATCGTTTTGCCAGCATTGGACAGCAACAGAAAATTGCCCTGCACCAGCGCTAACCCGGCTCCCACTAAAGGAGTCATCAGGGGAGCCACTAGCATAGCACCGATGACAACTGCTGCTGAATCCCGTGCCAATCCCAGTCCGGCGATCAAGGTCGACAAACAAATGAGTGCAATAAAGTCAAAATCCCATCGCGAATGCAACTGGATACGTTCCACCAGGGAGACCCGATCATTGCGATCCAACTGGGGAACAAAAGACTGTAAACGATGTTCTACCAGCCGCCTGACTCGACTGCTCCAGGGAATCTTGGAACGCACCACGGCCACCGCAGGTCCCTCTCCCTGGTAAAGCGCCTGATCCTTCACCGTCGAAAAGAGCATCTTCCGGATATAGGAGTGGTTCGTGGTTCCCAGTAACACCAGCTCAAAAGACTCGTCCAGCAACCCACTAATTCCCTGAAACAACTCGTCGGCCAGTGTCACGCGACCAATTACATGGTCCTGCTCACCATCGGCAATGCGACGAACGATTCGGTCAATAATTCGCTCTCCGACCAGGACCGCTACTTCGTCAACTTCTGGCTCCACGAAGAGCGCCGTCACTTGACCGTCAACCGAAAGAGCAAACTCGGCAGCTCGACTTAACGCCACATCGGCATGCGGGCCACCAGCAGTGGGAACCATGATCTTGTCGCATTGAGAAGCCCGCACATTGCCAGCCCGTAAATACATCGTTTCACACGGCGCCCGGAGAAACAACTGACGCTCCAGCGTCGCCCCTGCATCGATTCCCTGCAACGGCGCATGTCGGGGGATGATCAACAGGCTGACATCCGAATCCATCAGTTCCTGCAAGATAGCATCCGTCAGCAACGAACTACTGATCCGCTTCATGCGAACCCGCAAAGGCACTTCCTGCAACGGAGGTTCGGCCTGGCCAGCAGTTTCCGAATCGTCGCCCGGCTCCTCTTGCGACTCCAGGTGCACGGGAAATGGCAGTTCCTGGATTTCAGTTCGCACCTCCGCTGCCAGCGAGACACCAGTGGCGGGGGCTGCTTGTTCCAGCGAGACATCCGCTACTTCACCTTGACTGCGATGGCGCTGGACTTGCAGTACCAGCAAGTCCGTCTCACTAGCTCGCGCAAAATACGCTCCCCAGGAAATCGATTGGGTTACATCACTCTCGGTGACGAGTAAAACAGCAACTGTCATGCCTGTGTCCAGTCATTCCCGCTCGATGCGCGGACAACCTGGCTTGCGTAGAATCCTCGACAGGGCCGTTGCCGTTCAAAGCTCAGCCCGATCACGGCGTTTTACTTCAGACACGCAACAAGTCTTCGATCTGACGACGGTACTTGCGAGCCTGTCGCGTATAGGTAGCACGTTTCACCTTGCTTCCAGCAATTCGTGCCAGGTTATAGTACTTGTCAGCCAGAGCCTGTTTGACTTGGTTCAAATTCTCAATTTTCTTGGAGCTCATTTCATTCACCTTCTACCATGCAAAATGCTACCCGCTATTCTTCTTTGACGGGCAAAGCATCACATTTGTGTAACGCCAGCAATGGATACACTGTACCGCTATATGTAATAAAATGATAGGTGTCGGTGTTGAGCGACCGCGTCCACCAGCGACCGGACTGACGCTGATTCGACAACAACCAGCCAACCCCCTTTTGGATACGGGCGCCTTTGGCGGAAATTCCAGCTTCACGGAGAACCACCAGCGCCAGCCCCGTTTGGTGCCCATCACTAGGCGGATCCTTAAATTCAAGCTCCGCACGTAACTTCCCGGCTCGACCACCAGCACCCCACGTTTCCGGAGTGGCAAAGGTTCGCATGGACCAGCCACCATCCGGCTGCTGATGCTTGAAAATCATCTGGATCGTCTCCGCACGCTCCGCAGCAGTCATCACGTCAGGCAAACGCGCCGACACCCACAGCAGCAACAAACGCGCATAATCATGAGCAGGTGGAGTTTCCTTGAAGTACCGTAGCAGGCTTTGTAGCTGCTTCTTGTGAGTCGCAGTCAGTGACTTGGAATACCCCGGAGCCGTGGCAATAGCCATTGCTGCCACCGTCGCCGCCTGGTAGTCACTCGATTCAAAAGGAGGCCAACACCTGGTGTTACCCCAGGCACCGTTCTTTGACTGAAGCTGGAACATCAAATCCAGGGCACTGCGTGTCTCATCGGAAAGCTGCTTGCTCACGTGAGCATCCCACTCGGCGAGACCAGCCGCCAGGTAAGCGACTTGCGTAGGCCCAATTCCCCCCTGTAGCTCGGAGAGCGGCTTGGCACGCATTTCGGTCAGTTGCTGCACGAAAAATTTTCGTATCGCTTCCTGCGGCTTCCCCAGCACTGGCGTCAACGCCGGTCGTATCTGCAGGTATGTTCCGTTCGTATGACAGGAAACACATTTTTGATTCCCGGACCAGGCCAGCGCACCCTGATCCACGTAACGGACCGCGTGGGCCAGCGAGAAGGGGCGAATTGGTTCGTCGCGAGAAGCTGCCGGGATCGTGATCGACTCAAATCGGTACTGGGCGGGGCGCTCCGGATCAGCCCCAGAAACACCTGTGCCAGCCAAGGCAACAAGACAAAAGAGGACTACTTGACTCCAGACCCCTGGAAGACCACTTCCGTGCTGGAACATTCCTTCCCCCCCGGAAAACGTTAGTTCAACCCGATCAAGCCCAGCCTCCTGGCGTCGTCCGAGCGACCAGTCATATTGGGAACAACAAAACCTAACCGTAATAAACGGTGACACCCTCCAATCGCTCACGTACCTTTTCAGCCGCTTCACTGGTAACACGCGTGTGCAGCAACCAGAGTTCCTTTAATGATGAGAGGCCATGAATCTGGTCAACCGCGGTATCGTCATGTTTTTCGTAAAAGAAAATACGCCAAACACGTTCATGTTTATTTAAATCAAG
>JAYGDG010000847.1:0-12060 GCA_046583015.1 Pirellulaceae bacterium
GCACTGGCACTATAACGGTTGGCTAACACGACCATCGGCAATTCACCGTAGGTTCCCGCCTTGTGAGCGTCCCAAACGGTCTTGGGTACATTACGTCCTTCCGTGCTGACGATGCGGCCTTCGGAGATATAGAGATCACTAATTTCAATTGCAGATGCTAACAAACCTCCGGGATTGAATCGTAAGTCCAGGATCAGTCCGCGTGCTTCCTTCTCCTGGAGTTCTTTCATAGCCTTCTTAAGTTCGCTGGCTGTCCGCCGTCCGAACGAAGTCAGGCAGATGTAACCAATTTTCTTTTTCTCGTCGCAGAAGTAAACCCAGGCATCATCCTGGGCACGTTCGAACCCCAAGACGGTCTCGACCTTAACGTTGGTCCGCTTGATGCTGACCGTGCGTGGTTCGTTATTACGTGGGTGTACAACCGTCAGCGAGACACTGGTGCCAATTTTCCCTTTCAAGCGACTGACAGCATCTTCCAGGGAAAATCCCTTAGTGGATTCTTTATTGATTTTCGTGATCCGGTCTCCGGCCAACAGACCTGCCTTGTAGGCCGGGGTTCCAAACAGCGGGCTGATAATGACCAACGCCTTACCTTCCAGAGCGACCCGGATACCAATTCCACCAAACTCGTTTTCTACGCTGGTTTTGAAACGATCAATCTGGGTCGGCGGAATATAGTTAGAGTACTGGTCCAACTTGCGGACCATTCCTTCAATGGCGGCTTCCATCAACTCGCGACGGCTGACATCTTTCACGTAGTTACGGTCTACCTGGTCCAGCGTGTCAACGAAGAGGCGTAAGAGTTCGTAGTATTCTTGCTCTTCTTTGCCGGACGAACCCTTCTTCTTCCCTTCGTCCTTCTGCTGAGCGTCTGCGGGAGTCGGTTGTTGGGGATCGGCAAGTGTCGTGGCAGGATTCCCCAGCACGACAGCCAAGTTGATGACAAAAGCCAACAGGAAACCCTTGACCGTTAAACCTAAGAAACGAGTTTTCATCGTTGTTCTCTCCCTAGCTGGAGTAGGCGACGGTTATGCCAAATCGATGTATGCTGCCAATGACCGTCAGCCATTTCGTTAACTTGCTGGGATTATACGTGATGGCCATAACCTCAGCAACCGAAATGAAATCTTCCCCCGTTTACCGTGACTTACCAGAACGGCTAAACGGTCCTCAGAAACCCTGGTCAAACCGCTATTTGAAGAGACCCAGTCGATTCGTCTGATCATCCTTGCCAATTGACGGGAGATGCCGTTATATAGGTCTTGGTAGCCAGAGTGTTCAAGGTATTCTCGCCCCAGAGGGCTCACTAAAGGAGGACAGGTTCGATGATGTTGTTGGAGTTTAGTATTTCTCCGATGGATAAGGGGGAGAGTGTTAGTCCCTATGTTGCCCGCAGTCTCGATGTGATTGACAAGAGTGGTTTGGAATATCAACTGCACGCTATGGGAACGATTGTCGAGGGTGAGATTGACCAGGTGCTGGCCGTACTGAAAGATTGCCTGGAGGTGATGGCAAGCGACTGTGACCGAATTACCTGTACGGCCAAGCTTGATTATCGCAAGGGTCACTCCGGTCGCCTGGCAGCCAAGCCAGCCAGCGTTGAAAAACACCTTGGCAGGCAACTGAAGAAGGGTCCAGTGAGCAGTTCATGAGTGAAGCGGACGTATTGATAGTTGGTGGGGGTATTGTTGGGCTGGCGACGGCCTACCAGTTGACCGGCCAATTCCCAGATATGCAGGTGACAATCCTGGACAAAGAAGCGGAACTGGGAGTCCATCAAACAGGTCATAACTCAGGCGTGCTTCACTCGGGGATCTACTACAAGCCAGGTTCATTGCGAGCGATGAATTGTCGCACTGGCAAACGGGCCATGGAGGAGTTTTGTGAGGCCGAGGGGGTGGCTTACGACATTTGCGGTAAGGTTATCGTGGCCGTCCAGGAGGATGAGCTCCCTCGATTAGATCAGATTTACCAGCGTGGCTTGCAGAATGAAGTTCGCTGCGAAATGATTGGACCGGAGCGACTGGCTGAACTGGAACCCCATACGGCTGGCATCCAGGCAATTCACGTGCCCGAAGCGGGGATTTGTAATTTTCGGCAGGTCTGTCTTAAGCTGGCAGAACGCCTCAGGGAGCGGGGAGCGACAATCCAGACCAGTGCCCGGGTCAAGCGAATTCGGCAACAATCTCCTGGCGTGGTGGTCGAGTCGCAGGCGGGTGACTTTCAAGCGCGCTGGTTAGTCAATTGTGCAGGACTCCATTCGGATCGAGTTGCACGTCAAACGGGATTTCGAGCGGCCAGTAAGATCGTGCCGTTTCGAGGAGAGTTTTATGGTCTTAAGCCACATGCCCAAGAGCTTTGTCGAAATCTGATCTACCCGGTTCCAGATCCCAGGTTTCCTTTCCTGGGAGTGCATTTTACGCGGATGATCGAAGGGGGAGTAGAATGTGGTCCGAATGCCGTGCTGGCGTTTGCCCGCGAAGGTTACCGCAAACGGGATGTGAACCTGTACGACCTGGCGGAAGCGTTGACCTATCCTGGTTTCCTGCGTCTGGCCTGCCGTCATTGGCGCGCCGGTTGTGGAGAATTGTGGCGATCATTTAACAAGCGTGCTTTCGTGCGGGCCTTACAGCGTTTGGTTCCCGGGATTCGCAGCCAGGACCTGATGGCGTCACGAGCTGGCGTTCGTGCTCAGGCTGTCTCACCCAATGGCCAACTCGTAGACGACTTCAAGATTCGAGCCGATAAGTGCATCGTCAACGTCGACAATGCGCCTTCCCCGGCTGCTACCTCCGCCTTGAATATTGGGAGACTTGTGGTAGAAACACTGGCGCAACAAATGTAGGCGCTTTCTTCACGGAGAGACCACGAGCTGGCCTGTTTTCTTGGACGACACGCTATACTAACTGTTCTTGTGTCCTAAACAATCTTGATCCCGGCTTCCTGAAAGCGAACGGCATGATTCAATCAGCAATTCCTAACCTGGTCGAGCAACTGAGAGAGGTTGTTGGCAGCGAAGCCGTGTTGTCGGCTCACTCGGATGTCATGGTCTATGAGTGTGACGGTTTTGTAATTGAGAAAAGCTGCCCGGACGTCGTCGTGCTTCCGGAGACAGCCAGTCAGATTTCAGCAATCGTTCGTATTTGTAATAAAGCGGATGTTCCTTTCTTGCCACGAGGTGCTGGCACAAGTCTTGCCGGCGGGTGTTTGGCTGTCGGTGGTGGCGTGATGATTGTGCTTACACGGATGAAGGAAATCCTGGAAATTAATCTCCGCGATCGATATGCCGTGGTGCAACCCGGAGTGGTCAATGTCTGGCTAACCCAGGCGCTGAAAGGCTCTGGCTATCACTACGCTCCAGATCCTTCCAGCCAGGGTGCCTGTACGATTGGTGGCAACGTGGCTACCAATTCCGGCGGTCCTCATACCCTTAAGTATGGAGTGACGGTCAATCATGTGCTGGGGATCGAGGCGGTGCTGGCCGATGGCCGTATTGTCCAACTGGGTGGTCCGGCAGAGGAATCTCCTGGCTTAGACCTGGTCGGTACGATTGTTGGCAGTGAAGGAACGTTGGCGATTGTCACTAAAGTCTGGGTTCGCTTGACTCAGAACCCCCAGGCCTATCGTACGATGCTGGGGATCTTTGAATCGGTCGAAGATGCTACCAGCGCGATTAGTGAAATCATTGGTGCCGGCATTGTCCCGGCCGCTCTGGAAATGATGGATCAGGGTATCCTCGTTGCAGTGGAAGAGGCCTTTCAATTTGGATTCCCACTCGATGCCCAGGCAATTCTGCTCATCGAAGTTGATGGTTTGGAGGCCGGACTGGATCAACAGCGCCAGCAAATCGTAGATCTATGTATGAAGTGCGGTGGGCGGGAAGTTCGGCTGGCAGCCGATGCAGCCGAACGGCAGAAGCTCTGGAAATGTCGCAAGCAGGCTTTTGGGGCCATCGGTCGCTTAAGTCCCAGTTATTGCACCCAGGATGGTGTGGTGCCCCGGACTCAACTGCCGGCAATACTCCAGAAGATCATTGCCACCGGCACCAAGTACGGGATCCGGATTGTCAACGTGTTCCATGCTGGCGATGGCAATATTCATCCGATCTTATTGTTCGATGAGCGTGATCCAGATCAGGTTCGTGACGTATTGGAGGCCAGCGGCGAGATCTTGCAAGCTTGCCTGGACCTTGGCGGCAGTGTTACCGGAGAGCACGGCATTGGCGTCGAGAAGATCTCCTTCATGCGTAAGATGTTCACGCCAGAGGATCTGAAAGTCATGGATCAATTGCGGGAGGCTTTCAACCCAGAGAATCGTCTAAGTCCAGGCAAGATGTTACCCACAGCAGGTGCCTGTGGCCTTGAACAGAAACACCCGTCCAGGCGGGCGGCCCTCTAAAGGCGTATCAGACAGATAAGGTGCGGCCCGTGTCAGCAACTGACCAGCTACCGATCGACGAAATAGAGCGTCCCCAGGACCAGGGGGAACTGGTGCAGTGTGTTCAAACGTGCTACCAGCAGGGCCTGGCGATGTATCCGTTGGGCGGGGAGACCTCTTTGGGATTCGGGTTGGTGCCGCAAGACCAGGGTATCGGCGTCTCGTTAAACGGGGTCAATCGTATTGTTGATTTTCCGGCCCGCGATTTGACCGTTACGGTGGAGGCTGGAGCGACGCTGGCATCTTTGAGCTCAACCCTGGCAGAAGAAGGTTTGTGTCTTCCTGTCCATGTTCCCGAAGCGGCGACTGCTACGGTCGGAGGGATGGTGGCAACCAACGCGAATGGTCCCGGTCGCTATGGTCTTGGAACCGTACGCGATTACGTCATTGGCATTCATGCCGTCGATGGTACGGGGACCGCTTTCCAGGGTGGTGGGCGAGTGGTGAAAAACGTGGCAGGGTACGATATGTGCAAGTTGCTTACCGGATCGCTGGGTACCTTGGCAATCATTAGTCAGTTGACCTTTAAACTCAAACCGGTTCCTCAAAAGTGGTTGAGCTTGATTTGTCAGTTACCCGACTGGGAGACGGCAGAGAGTTGCTTGGCAGCATTGGTGCGCTCGGAGGCGACCCCGGTGGCGGTAGAGTTGCTGGCCGGTCCGAGACAGAGCGAGGCGGTAGCCGCCGTTGCAGGGGACGGTGTGGCCGTGCTGGCCGTTTGCTGTTGTGGGACCGAACCGGAGGTTGACTGGATGCAACAGCAACTGCAGCAGGAATGGCAATCTCAGGGATTGTCGGCTCATGTGCTGGTCTCTGCGGAGCATGACGCCTTGTGGGAAGACCTGGTGGAGTTTCCGGTGGCTGGTCCACATGCCCTGACACTGCAGGCCAGTTTGGTACCCAGTGGCGTTATTGACTTTGTTCGCGAGGTGCAGGCGATCGATCCACAGGCGTCGATTTTGGCGCATGCGGGTAACGGCCTGGTGGTGGTCAAGATGCCCGAGTTGCCAGAGGCTGGACTGACTGAAGTAGTTGTGAGAAAACTACATCCGCTGGCGCGTCGCAGCCAGGGGAATGTCGTGGTTTTGTCGGCGGCGGGGGCGACGGACCTGACTCATCGTTGTGTTTGGGGCGGTACAGAAATGCCCTTTGACTTGATGGCTCGCATTAAAGAGCGATTTGATCCTAAGAACCTATTGAATCCGGGGCGATTTGTTTATCCATGAGCAGTTCGGAAACACCAGTTCAACTTAGCGCATCAACCGCATCTTCAAAACCTGGAGAGGCTGGTTCGGTCAATCCAGGTGCCGAGATTGACTATAGCTACTTCCTGGACTGTGTGCATTGTGGCTTGTGTACCGCTGCCTGCCCGACTTACGTGGAACTGGGAAATGAAAATGACGGTCCGCGCGGACGTATTTACCTGATGCGGGCCGTCACCGATGGGCGTTTGGAGTTGAATCAGCAGGTGCGTCGCCACTTGGATTTGTGTCTGGATTGTCGCGCTTGCGAAACAGCTTGTCCTTCTGGCGTCCAGTATGGCCGGTTGATCGAGCCGTTTCGGATTGCCATGGCAGCGGGCAGTGATTCTCCAGGAAAAACGAATGACTGGTTCCATCGATTTATACTGTTTGGCCTGTTTCCGTTTCCGAAACGGTTACGCAAAATGCTGGTCCCTGCCCGGCTAGCTCAAAAACTGCGACTGGATCGGCTGTTTCTCAAGAGTGGCGTGTGGAAATGGCTGCCAGCCCGGATAGCCCGTTTACTAGTAATGTTGCCTCCGTTGAAAAAGTCGTTGCCAGCCTTGCCACCCTTGCTGCCAGCCAAAGGCGAACAGCGGGCACGGGTAGCCCTGTTCACCGGTTGTGTCGCTGATGCCATGTTCCGGCATACCCATTGGGCAACGGCTCGTGTGTTACAGGAAAACGGTTGTGAAGTGGTGGTACCCGACAGCCAGGCCTGTTGTGGTGCGATTCACTTTCACTCCGGCAGCAGCGAACCGGCGCGTGAGTTAGCGGACAGCAATGTCGAGGCGTTTGACATTGATTCGGTAGATGCGGTAATCGTCAACGTGGCTGGCTGTGGAGCCATGCTCAAGGACTACGGACATCACTGGCAGGATGAAGGCCAGGAAGCTCGTCAACGTTTTGCGGACAAAGTGAAGGATGTGAGCCAATTCTTGCATGAACTAGGATTTATTGCCCCGACCGGTTCGATACCAGTCCGGGCAACCTATCACGATGCGTGTCATTTGGTGCATGCCCAGCAGGTGCGTGAGCAACCGCGACAACTATTGGACCAGGTACCAGGATTGGAACTGGTGGAGTTGCCGGAATCAGAAATTTGTTGTGGGGCAGCCGGGACTTACAACCTCACGGAAACGGAAATGGCAAGTCGCTTAAGCCAGCGGAAGTTGAAGAATATCCTGGCAACCAATGCGGACCTGGTGCTGACTGGCAATGCAGGTTGTTTATTGCAGATTGCCACCGAAGCTCGCCTGCAAGGCAAAGGGTTTGCCGTCATGCATCCGATGGACTTGCTGGATATGAGCTACCGTGGCGAAACCTTGAAACCGTGACCAGGCCCTTAGCGGATGCCGTCAAGCGACGTTTTCTCTGGGCAAAGTTTCTTGTCGCCCTGGGCAGTAGAGTGCACGCTCGGCAAACGTTTCAACTTCCAGGCGGGTGTAAGCGCTGATCACTTCCGCCAGGGTTGGCCGATCAACCGGTTGTTTTGCGAGCATGGCCTGTAGCAGTTGACTAATTTCTCGTTGCAGCCCGGGTACCCAGCGACGGACCGCGGGGGGATGATTTTGCAGGTGGGCAGTTGCCAGGTCTTGAGAAGATACACCAGCAAAGGGAGTTTTTCCGCTCAGCAATTCAAAGGTGGTAACTCCCAGGCTGTAGACGTCCACTTGCGGACCAATCGGCATCGTACTACTGATCATTTCGGGCGCCGCATAGCTTAGTGTGCCAACAAACGGACTTCCGACAGCACAGTCATCACTGTCAATACGGCGAGCCAAGCCAAAGTCAATCAGCGTGGCGTGTCCGTCCGTGGCCAGCATCACGTTGCCCGGTTTAATGTCAGCGTGGATCCAGCCATGTTGATGGAGCGCGGCAATCCCCTGGCTGATCTGTCGCAGGAACCAGGCTGCCTGGGTAATGGAGATCAGTGGCTGCTGGCAGCAGAGTTTGTTTAACGAGATCCCAGTCAGCAGCGGCATGACCAGGTAGGGACATTGCTGCGCAATGCCGGCATCCAGGACAGGACTTAAATTGGGATGGGAGACTTGTTGCCCGATGGTTATTTCGCGGGCCAGGATGTTCCTGGCGAGCGGATCATCCGTCCGTTCGGGACGGAGTTGCTTGATGGCGTAATCGGCGGGACTTGTGGGAGAGCAACCACTGGGCCGGGCCTGGTAAACACGACTCCAGTTCCCTTCACCCAGATAGGCCGTCGGTTGCCATTTTCCAATAGCTTTCGGCAAGGCCTGGGAAGATCGGAGATCCGGAGATTGTGGCATGGTGACAGAGAATCAGTTCAGGGGAAGTTTCGACGGTTGTCGGAGAGTTGCTAACCAGGGTGGCGAGTACAGGCACATTCCTATTAAGTTTGGATCGGTTTTCCGGGTGATGGAAGTTAAGTGGCATTGGGTAAAGATCCGCTGTACTTGCTCCTAAACCGCTGGCAAATTACAATTTTTGTTTACGGGTTTGTTTCTATCGAGAAGGAGAATTTGATGTTGTTGAGAAAATGTTTGATCTTATTGGCGCTCGTTTCGTTTTCAGCAGTCCCCATGGCAGGCTGTACACCGCCAGCGGACGACACTGATGTTGAGACCGAGACGGATACCACGAATGATAGCGACCCCGGTGCGGACAATGGAACGGATACCACGAATAATAGCGACCCCGGTGCGGACAATGGACCTGCAAACAATACAAACACGGACTAGGGGCGTTTGTTGATCGGTGTTTAATCGGCTGTCATAATGAAAACTCGTAACGGTCATCGAATCTTATTTAATTGCTACCAGGAGGGGCCACTCATGTTCCACAAGTTGATCTCCTTTGGGGCGTTGCTAACGCTGGCGGTTGTCATTGCCGGTTGCGGTGATGGTGAATCTGCTCAATCCACGAACGACGATCTGAGTAGCGAAAATTTGTTTGACGATTCGAACGATGCTGCGAAACCGGCGGACAAGGAAAATGAGGATCCGGCCGAGCAGACGGATAACGTGAAACCCGATACCGCTGACGTATCTCCGGAAAAACCGGCGGACAAGGAAGAAGAAAAGCCGGATAGTTTACCGCCAGACGATGGTTTCAAGCCGACGATTGGATTTGTCACCAATGGAATTGCATCTTTCTGGGTGATTGCGGAAGCGGGAGCCCGGGCAGCTGCAGCCGATTTTGATGTCAACGTGGAAATACGGATGCCACCGAGTCCCGAAGTTGAGAACCAAAAGCGCATGCTGGAAGAACTGGTTACGCTCGAAGTTGACGGAATCGCTGTCAGCCCGATTGATCCCGACAACCAGAATGATCTTTTGAACATGGTAGCAAGGAACACCAACCTGATTACTCATGACAGTGATGCTCCGAAGTCCAATCGGCTCGGATACGTTGGAATGAGTAATTACCCTGCCGGTCGAATGTGTGGTGAACTCGTCAAGGAAGCATTGCCTGACGGTGGCAGCCTGATTATCTTTGTCGGTCGTCTTGAGCAACTCAACGCTCGCCAGCGCCGCCAGGGAGTGATTGATGAACTGCTGGGGCGAGATTTTGATCCTGATCGATTTGACAAACCAGGAACCGTGATCGAAGGGAAGAATTATAAAATTCTCAGTACACGTACGGATAACTTCGATTTTGCCAAGGCCAAGTCGATGGCCGAAGATGCAATCGTGGCTTATCCGGATCTGGGTGCCATGGTAGGCCTGTTTGCTTACAACCCGCCGAACATACTGGAAGCCCTGAAGACGGCTGATAAGCTTGGGCAGATCAAGGTTATCGGTTTCGACGAAGCAGATGAAACACTGCAGGCGATTAAAGACGGGCACTGTGTGGGAACGGTTGTACAAGATCCTTGGATGTACGGTTACAAGTCGGTTGAGTTGCTTACCAGGATGGCTCGCGGTGACGACTCTGTCTTTAAAGCGAGTGATTTTGTCGACATTCCTGCTCGCAAAGTCATCGCTGGTAAAACGGATGAAGCAAAGAAGACTGCCAACGTCGATGAATTTTGGACCGTCCTGAAGCAGCGACTCGGCAAGGGTGACAAAGAATAAGTTACTGCCGATAAATCCCCAGCGGCAGTTTTATGCCTGATACGCACCCTATCCTGGAAGTTCACGAGCTCTCGAAACGATTTCCAGGTGTGCGCGCACTTCAGCAGGTTAGCCTCGATCTTTTGGCCGGTGAAGTTCTTGCCTTGATCGGAGAAAACGGTGCTGGGAAAAGCACCTTGATGAAAATCCTGGCTGGTGTGCAGACCCAGGATGAAGGTGTTATTCGGGTCGACGGAAACGAAGACTGGATCGATTCGGTCAATAAGGCACTGGACCTTGGCATCTCGCTCATTCACCAGGAATTGAACCTGTCTGGGAATCTTTCGGTGGGAGCCAATATCTTTCTTGGCCGTGAGCCGTTGAAGATGGGACTCATTGATGAAGAGGAAATTGCTAGTCAGTCGCGCAAGTATCTCGAGATGGTCGGGCTACAGGTTGATCCGACCGTACTTGCGGATGATCTTCCAATTGGACAGCAACAACTGGTAGAAATTGCCAAAGCACTCAGCGTCAAGTCTCGTATCCTAATCATGGATGAACCGACGTCGAGCCTTTCGCAGGGAGAGGTCGACCGTCTTTTTGAAGTGATTGGTCAGCTGAGAGACTCGGGTGTAAGCGTGATTTATATCTCCCATCGGCTTGGGGAGGTCAAGATCCTGGCCGATCGCGTCAGCGTGTTGCGTGATGGTGAAAATGCGGGAGTCCTCGATCGCGAAGATATCAGTCATGACAGGATGGTTCAGATGATGGTTGGTCGGGATGTCTCCCAGTACTACAGCCATACCCCTCATCAAACTGACGAGGTGGTGATGGATGTTGAGAACCTGCGGACAGCGGCCTTTCCAGCACATGAATTGAGTTTCCAGGTGCGCCGTGGTGAGATCCTGGGTGTTTCCGGGGTCGTCGGTGCCGGTCGAACGGAAATGCTACAGGCCATCTTCGGAAGTGTGGCAAAACTTGCCGGTACAGTCCGAATTAGCGGCGTGAAACTTGGCGGCCAGACTCCGGTCGACGCGATTGCAGCGGGCATTGCCCTGGTTCCCGAAGATCGGAAACTCCACGGCTTGATAGTCGATATGACGGTTCGACAAAACATGAGTCTTCCCGGACTGCGGCAAAATCGAGTTGGACAGGCATTCATTAACTTTAGTGTCGAAGATTCGGTAACCACTGACATGATTTCCCGTCTGGGGATTAAAACCCCCCACGAAGACCAGGTTTCACGATATTTGTCCGGTGGAAATCAGCAGAAAGTGGTTCTCGGAAAGTGGCTCTCACTGAAGCCCAGCGTTCTGCTACTCGATGAGCCGACGCGTGGGATTGATGTGGGAGCGAAACAGGAGATCTACCAGTTAATGGAAGAACTTGCTTCTAATGGAATGGCCATACTGTTTGTCTCCAGTGAACTGGAAGAAATTCTCGGTATGTCTGACCGCGTGCTTGTCATGCACGAAGGTCGTATTTCAGGTGAACTGGCACGCGAAGAACTTTCAGAAGAAGCCATTATGCATCTAGCCACGAGCACTTAGCCAAAGCGAATTTACAGGACGAGCAGCAATCTGATGAAAAAAATAATGGGCATTTTACTGCTGCTGGTATTCATCTGCCTGGCCACGGCGCTCTTGAGCAATGGTCGGTTCGTTACGCCGTTCAACATGCAGAACATCGTTCGGCGAAGTTCTTTTTACGGGATCATCGGTATTGGTGTCGCATTCGTGATTATCACCGGTGGGATTGATCTCTCCATCGGATCACTGATTGGACTGGTAGGTTGCATGATGCCCATGCTGCTGGCGTCAGACCATGTCGTGCAGGGAGAACCCGTGGCCGTCACAAAAGTCAACGTGACGGCTCGTGCGCTGATGCTCGATGGCAAACAGGAGAGTATCAGGGCTGGTGACCTGTTGCGATTTAAATCTGCCAGTGGTTCATCGCGCGAGCTAACGATTAACCAGGTAAACCATTCAGAAGCGAATACCATTGTAAGAGTCAATCAGCCTGTATCGGCAGTCAAGACAGGCACACGCGTGACCCGCTATGTTCTTAGGCATACGAGTTTTGCCGTGGTAATTTTTCTCGTTTTGGTTTTTACACTGGTCATCGGACTCATTCATGGACTGATGATCACGAAAATCAACCTGCAGCCATTTGTTGTCACCTTGTGCGGGTTGTTGATTTACCGTGGTGTGGCTCGCTGGATTACCAGTGATACGACTCAGGGATTCGGGTCGGACTACGATAACTCCTTCCGACTTCTTGCCACGGGCAAGCCATTTTCAGTGGCTTCCGTGATGATCGCAGTTGGTATTGTCTTTGCACTTTGGCTAGCC
>JAYGDG010000885.1:0-5329 GCA_046583015.1 Pirellulaceae bacterium
CGATATTACCATAGACTTCAGACTTTGTTGGTGCTTTTGCCATCTTAACAAACACTCCATGTGGAAGAAAAAGAGAAAGGTTTGTGGAACTTTACTTGAATAGGTCAGTCCATTACTCTGTTGGACCGAACAGGCGATGATTAGAAACATTTCGAGTTAAATTGCAACCCTTTTCCCGTTAAAAGCCCAGAAAATGGCTGCAATTTTGCCTTCCCTGCAGATCCTCAGAGGGCTTGCCAGCACAGGTTGCCAGCTCGTATTTACCGGCCAGTAGCAACGGTTTCCTGGTCCCTTTGGATGCTACTGCGAGAGCCTCGGTAGCTTTTCTTGCAGAATCACGGGGGATTCTATAAGATATTTTGAGTCAGTAAGTTACGTTGTCCTACGAAGACGAGAAGACCATCCTCCAGAGGTTTAATTGGGGTTTACCAGAAAGGCCCCAGTCTGGATGCTGGAAAAACGATTTGAACCCTAACTCGATGCCCGGTGACGAACTCCTAGCAAAGCGACTTCGGGGCAGGAAAAAATATTTTTGAAATCTCTTGAATCGTCTGAAAAAGATGATCAAACAGCCGACTGACCATCAGCAGCAAAGGGCTTCATCTATGCTAAAGGAGATTGGAATTCAACCCGTTCGGGCGCTGCGCGTTAGTCTGTGGTTGCTGGTTATTTGGATGGGCACGAGCAGTTGTTGCTGGGCCCAAGGCACGGCGGACGTGCAAAACGTCTTTTTGCCTGCTCCGCGCGATCTGCGGCAGTTGTTGACCAGGGCGCGCAAGTCGCTGGACCAGCAAGAATATGCGGACGCCGTCATACAACTGGGTACCTTGCTCACAAGTAAGAAGGCTGCTGATGCCACGGAAAACAGTCCGGAAAACCAGGACTTCTTCATCGCTGTGCAGGGAAATCCGGAAAAATCGACCAGTCTCAAAACCGAAGCTCAGCGGTTGCTTGGAGCGATGCCCAAGGAGGGACGCGACCTCTATGAACTCCAGTTCGGAACCGACGCGCGCTTACTGCTCGACAAGGCCATCAAGGCTGGCGATTCGCGGAAGTTAACCGAAGTCACCCGCCAGTATTTTCATACCCAGGCAGGTTACGAGGCGACGGTCTTACTGGGTCGTTACGAGTTAGACCACGGTCGCCCCCTGGCTGCGGCACTTTGTTTCAAACGTGTCTCGGAAGCGACCGACGCCCGTATCCAGTTCGACCCGGAGCTGTCCCTGCTGCTGGCAACCGCCTGGCTACATGCGGACCTGGCTGATCATTGCCAGCAAACACTGCTCGACCTGAAGAAACGCTCACCCGCTGCCAAGCTACGAATCGGTACGCGCCAGGTCCAGTTGTTTCAAAATCCTAACGAAGCGGTTGCCTGGCTGCGTAACACGGTCGGGGTCCAGTTTCAGCAAGCGGGGCCAGGGGCTATGCAATGGGTAATGTTTCGAGGAAATGCAGCCCGTACGGCCAGTATGCGTGGCGGGCTTCCGCTGGCTTTTCTCCGCTGGCAAGTACCGACGGCTAATGACGCCGCAGACGAACAGTACATCGAACAACAGACCCAACAATACCGGGAAGATCAATTGCCGGCCTTGCCCGGCCTGCATCCGCTGGTCGTGGACGACGTAGTCTTAATGCGCACCCCAGAGCGGCTGATCGCGGTTGACTTTCCCACCGGCAAACGGATCTGGGAGTTCCCCTGGTTTGACGCCCCGGATGAAGAGGCTTTGCGTGACAGTCGTGTGCAAAATTACGGGAACTCCTCGAACACCCGCCTGACGGAATTGAACCAGCGCCTCTGGGAAGATGCTTCCTACGGACAGTTGAGCAGTGATGGCAAACGTGTTTTCGTCCTCTGGGACCTGGGGTATGCCAGCGCCTCGACTAGCCGCAACGTGCTAATTCGGCCCGGCGGCATCCAAACCCGGCCACCCGGTGCTCCCAAACCATATAATCGACTGGTTTCGCTCGATTTAAAGACCCAGGGAAGCTTGCAATGGATCGTCGGAGGGGTGGACGGGGAAGACGAACCGGCTTTGGCAGGTGCTTTTTTTCTGGGGCCTCCGCTACCCCTTAACGGCCAACTCTACGTGCTGGCTGAAGTGAAGGGGGAAATCAGCCTCATGGTACTCGATGCCAATAATGGGCAGTTGAGTTGGTCCCAACAGTTGGCCCACGTTGACACACGGACGATCACCCGAGACACTACCCGCCGACTGGCTGGTGCCACCCCCTCGTACTCTGACGGCGTACTTGTCTGCCCCACCTCGGCTGGTGCCGTGGTCGCGGTCGACATTTCCACGCACTTCCTGCTGTGGGGATATCGTTACAAACAAGAGGCTCCCATCAATCCTCGCTTTGGTTTTCGGCCCAGCACGCTCAATTCCAAGAAACGCAATGGAGACCGATGGGCTGACGCCAGCGTGACGATTTTCCAGGGCAAGGTACTGGTCACTCCCATCGAAGGAGACAACCTCTACTGCCTGGACCTGCTGACCGGTAAACCGACCTGGCCAGCTCAAAAACGGGACGAACGTTTATACGTCGCCTGTATACACCAGGGCCAGGTCATCATGGTCGGCAAAGACAAGATTTCGGCCTTCAAGCTCTCCGACGGCAGTGCCGCCTGGTCGAAACCCATTGAGCTGCAACTTGAGATGCCCAGCGGACGGGGATTCCAGAGCGAGGAGTTTTATTTCCTGCCAACCACCGGGAAGAAACTGTTGAAGATTGACCTGACCGAAGGAAAAATCGTGCAGAAAATCGCTACCTCCCGCGTCCTGGGTAACCTGATTTGTTACAAGGACGAAGTGATTTCCCAGACACCACTGAACCTGGAAACTTACCTGCAGGCGGCCAGGTTACGGACCAAAGTTAGCGAACGACTTCAGAAAAATCCTCGAGACATCTGGGCCCTGGCTCGTCATTGCGAGCTCTTATTACAGGATGAGAAGCAACTCGAAGCACTCGAAGCCTTGCGGAAATGCCAGCAAATTGACCCCACCGATGTCGCCACCCACACGTTACTCATCGAGACCATCCTCAACTTACTGCGGAAGGATTTCAGCACTCACCAGAACCTGGTCGAGGAAGCCCGCAGCCTGGTGCAACACCCCGCCGAGCGGGAAGCTTTCCTGCAGTTACTCGCTACGGGGCTGCAAGACAGTGGCGACCTGGAAGGTGCCTTCGAAACCTATATGAGCTTATGGGCACTTGACTTGAAGGGTAACGCTCAAAGCGAAGGGGAATTGCAACACGTCGATCCCTTCCAGACTCTCCGGGTTCGTCGAGATCGCTGGATTCAAGCTCGCATCGTTCAGCTACTTAAAGAGGCTACTGACGATCAGCGAGTGGAGATGGAAAAGACAATTCAAGTTCATTACGACGAAGCCGTCGCTTCTGGAAAAACCCAGCCGCTACGCAACTTCGTCGGCTTTTTCGGCCGACATTCCCTGGCCGAACAAGCCCAGTTAGAACTGGCCAGCCAGCTGATCCGTCTGATCCGTGCCGATGAAATCCTCGACCGGGAATTGCTGGAGGCTGAACTCTACCTGGTCCGTCTCAAGCGTTCTTCGCAGCAAAGCGTAGCCGCCGGCGCAACGGCCCGGCTCGCTCGCTTACTGACCCTGGCTCGCCGCTATGAAGAAGCAGTTCCCTATTACCAGGAATTAGCAGCCAAATGGCCTGATCAAGTTGTCCTTGACGATCAAACGGGGAAACAACTTTGGCAGCAAGCCGCCAACTCGGCGCCACTGAAGGAACTCCTCGCCCGCTCGTCGACCTGGCTTTCGGGCAAGACGAATCTCAAGGATAACGCAGGGCCAAGAGGGCCGTTTCCCAGTTACCAGAAGGTCTATCACGTGCGACTCGACGCCCAGCGCGGGCCCTTGCCGGCGGGTACTCGAATTGCTTTTGACCAGACACGCAATTCCATCATGATCCAGGATCCTCTTGGAAAAACTCTGCAACGCATCTCGATGGCTGACGGAAAGCGTTTTTACTCCACGAATTTCAGTGTCATGCACGCTAAGATCGAGGGACACTTGATCTTGTTGACAATCGGTTATGACCTGCTGGCCATCGATATGCTGCGAGGTTCTTCTGATCCCAATGAAGCGATTCTGTGGCGCGAGCACCTGGTACGCTCCAACACCAATTCACGTTCCAGTACCCCGCTGCGAACACGTTCCACGATGAACCCTTGGGGTGGCCGACAATACGTCGCCATCGATTCCTCTGGCAACCAAATTGGTATCACCGGTGCTATCAACGCCCAGGGGGTCTATTACCAGAAGATGAATCAGTTGATCTGCGCTGACCCGATCACCGGAAAACCAATCTGGATTCGCGATAACGTGACTCCTGGTTCGGCGATTTACAGCGACGATCAATACGTACTGGTGGTATCCAGTCGCAACGAACCGTCCGAGTTGTTCAATGCAACTGATGGAACCCTGGTCCAAACTCGACCCCGCAAACCAGGTGAGACCGTGTGGCGAAGCTTCGGCACCAAGGCACTGGTCTACGCGACAACGGGTAATATCATCGGCTTGTACTACCGGGACCTGCTCAGCGATCAGGATCTCTGGAAACACGAATTCCCAGTCGGCACACGGGGCGTGCTGCTAGAAAACTCAGAATTGGCCGTATTCCAGCAAGACGGAAAGTTCAAGATCCTGGATATCGCCAGTGGTCAAGTCAAACTCGAGGCGCAGTGCGAACCAGAACGCCAGTTGCTTGAGATTCAAGTGATTGCCTCCCAGCAGCAGTACCTGCTGGTCACCAACCGGTCTGCCAATACCAGTGGTGTGACGGTCCCCTCGATGGGCGTACAATCCAAGATGGTGACCGGAAATATTTATTCCTTTGACCGCCAGACAGGCAAATCGCTCTGGTCCACGCCGGCCACGGTCAGTCGCTGGGCGCTCCCTCTAAATCAGCCTGTCGATTCTCCTGTCCTGGTGTTTGTGCGGGAGTTACATCAGAAAAGCGCTGTCCGGGCGGCCAACCGTTCGTCGGTCAACAGTGAGTTTTTCTGCCTCGACAAGCGGGATGGCCGACTGCTTATGGCTCCCAAGAAAATATCGGGCTACATTCGCAGTTTTGCCATCGTGGCCGAACCCACGGAGCAGCAGGTGACCGTGATGGTGAACGGTAAAATGCACATTTTCCAGTTCACCGACGAGCGGTTACCCCCGGCTGCCCCACTCCAAATATCACAGCTTAAGGCAGCGGAAACGAGCACTGCTAATCGCGCTGCCGGCAACCCCTTCAACGGGCGACCGGCCGTTCGCGGGGTGGGTGGTCGGAGAATCGTGTTGCCAGCCGTTCC
>JAYGDG010000027.1:0-2449 GCA_046583015.1 Pirellulaceae bacterium
CTTGCCTGCCTTCACCTCCAGGACTCCAAACAAGTCCGCTTGAAAACCTCGGTCACCGCGGTCAGTTCCCAAGGTAACCTGACCTTGGATTCGATTTCCGGTGACCGTCATTTTCAGGTTGCGGATTTCGTTCTCTTTCCACATCGGCGGCTCACCACGCGTATTGTCAACCAGGTGAAAGCGGGCAATCCGTTTCTGCAAGCTGACAGGGATTTCGCCGCCCACCAGCGATTGATGTTCTGCTGCGCTTCTCCAGAGATTATCTCGAGACAGGGCGCTCTGAAAAATAGCCTGCCAGCGATCGGTCGTCGGTTCATAACCACCCAGGACTTTCGCCCGTACGCGCACAACGAGTCCGCCGGTTGGTGGTGAAACGTTGTAGCGTGCATCCACTTTTCCCGGCTTAATCGCCACAGCACGCGAGTGCTCCGCGGCGTTCTGCTGGAAGATGCTCAACTTTTCTTTCATCAACCGCTGCACCTTAGCCGGGTCTCGATTGTTGTTGTACAACAATAACTTGCCTTGAGCCGTGGCAATATAGAATCCTTGTGTCGTTGACTGAAAGTTACTGCGCGGCCCTTGGCCAGCAATCTTCCGGTAAAACTCACCTTCCGCATCCTTCTGTCGTCGCTGGTAAGCCTGGTCTATCGCCACCGGGACAAAACGAGTCCGCAGCATCTTCACAATCTCGGGATTGGCAAAGGTCGACGCACGGTCGAGCACACCGTTGTTTCACGTGCAGCCAAGCGGATGTCCATCCATCGCCCAAATAAAGATTGGCTTTTTCTCCTGGATTGCCGTGCGTTGAGCCTCGATCAGAGTGATCTTCCAGGGTATCGTTCGCCAGGGTTCGTCCGCTGGCGGTTGCAATTGCCTCTGTAGACTGCGGAATTCTGATTCGTTCAACTCGGCAGCCAATGACATCTTGGTAAACAACAGTGCCATCAACAGTCCGACCAATAAACGGCTGCTAGTGAATTCACGATACTTCATAGAGAACTCTCCACTAATGAATGATTTGCATCCCAAGAGGAACTTAGCCATTTTATAGACTTTCTCCAGACAAAATCAAATCATCTCCGCTGGAAAGAAAACTGTCTCGGCTGATTTCCCAAGTCGGTTGGCTCTACCTGTTCGACGCAGTCAGGTTTGTTAAGATAGGAGGGCCTTCAGGCATGTCGGAATGCTGTCTGAACCCGCTGAAACTCACTCACAGGGAATGAAGATTCATGATGCGATCCACCAAACTTATCGTCTCTGGCCTGACCTTAATTCTATTTCTGGTCATTGTACTGCCCAACGCTACGGCGGCAGATAACCTCGTGCAGATCAGCAAGGGGAATCGTGTTGCCTACATTGGTAATGCCATGGCCGATCGCATGCAGCACCATGCCTGGCTGGAAACCTATATCCACGCCATGTATCCACAGCATCAGTTGACCTTCCGAAATCTCGGGTTTACCGGAGACGAAGTCAAGACACGCCCCCGTTCGGCCAGTTTCGGCAATCCCGACCAGTGGCTGAGCAAGGTCCAGGCGGACATCGTATTTGGTTTCTTTGGTTACAACGAAGCGTTGCGCGGTGAAGCGGGACTGCCTGGATTCACCAAGGACCTGGCCACCATGATCGATGGCATGAAGGGTCAGAAATATAATGGCCAGTCTGCTCCGCAACTGGTCCTGTTCTCACCCATTGCCCATGAAAACCTTCACAGCCCTCACCTGCCCGATGGAACAGCCAATAATAAGAACCTGGCCCTTTACACGGCAGCGATGGCAAAAGTGTGCCAGGCGAAGGGAGTTCCTTTCGTCGATTTATTTAATCCCAGCAAACAACTTTACCAGAATGCCAGGCTACCGCTGACCATGAACGGCATCCACCTGCTGGAACATGGAAACAAGGCAGTGGCCGAGTCAGCCATCGCAGCGATGTTCCCGTCGGCTGACACGATTGCCCAGGATGACCAGGAACTGGAACGACTGCGCCAAATTGTCCTGGACAAGAATCTCTTCTGGTTCAGTCGTTACCGTGTCGTTGATGGCTACAACGTGTTCGGCGGACGATCGAGACTCGCCTGGGATAATGTATCCAACGCCGATGTCATGCAGCGCGAGATGGAGATCTTTGACGTCATGACAGCGAATCGCGACAAACGCGTCTGGAGTGGCGCGAAAGGTGGCGACCTGGCTGTCGACGATGACAATCTGCCATCGGTGGTGAAAGTTGAAGCCAACAAGCAGAGCAAGTTCCAGAGGGGACTCGGCGACTATCTCGCTGGCAAGAAAGCGATCGAGAAGATGAAGGTCGCCGAGGGAATGCAGGTAAATTTATTTGCCTCCGAAGAGATGTTTCCCGAGATGATCAACCCCGTGCAGATGGCGGTCGATACCGACGGACGCCTGTTCGCCTCCGTCTGGCCTTCATATCCTCACTGGAATCCAACCCAACC
>JAYGDG010000097.1:0-7178 GCA_046583015.1 Pirellulaceae bacterium
TGAGGAAGTGTCAGACTCTTTACCAGGTAATCATGAACAGCCTGATCCTTAGCAAACCCCACATCCTGCCGAAGGAATCTCTGCCTCGTTATATCCAAGGTGGCAAAATTCTCCGGCTGGGTCATCGAAGCAAAAAGATACTGCGTGTACCAGCCGTCAAACTTAGCCTTGTTGGCCTCGTCTTCCAGTGTTAGCTCACCGCGTAACATCGCACGAATCTCGCCCAGGACACGGTTTCTCGTCGTGCGGGCTTGCGATGTAGTGCCAGCTAATGCCGGATGAACCGGTAACGTCTGGTACTTGAGGACAACAGCAGGAGCAGCCGCTTCGCCACCCTCAGGTGCCACAGCTTCCTGGGCACATAATGGACTGCCGAAGAGCAAAAACAGGCAGAGAAAGTGAGACCCAACATGTCGCCATGAAACAACATCACTCAGCGGTTCCACCAGCGAAGTAAAGAACCTGGGCTGGTACCTGAACATTGCGTATGCCTCCACCTGATTTCTCGTCCCCTGGAGCCCACTGTTCCGAAGGCTCTGGCACTTTAACTACTTAGATTCTAGCCTACTCCAGCGAATGATGGAGCCTGAATCGGCCCAGATCTAAAGACGATTCCGATAATTCCTATCATACGGATGAAACGGCTTTGTTGTCAACTTAAATACCTTGTACCACAAGCATTTACATGCGAAAACAAGCTGTTTCTGACGCCCCTGAGCTGGCCATTCGGTGGACCCCTTGATGACGCGACTCTACACCAATGCCGTCATGCAACAGCACTTGACGGGTCGCCATCCGGAATGCCCCGCTCGACTGGATGCCATTGACCAGCGACTAAAAGGGGGCTTGCCGGCAGGGGTCGTGCGGCAAACCTCCTGGTCACCAGTTGACCCATCCCAGTTGCAACGCATTCACCCCTCTTCTTACCAGCAGCAGGTCCAAACACTTTGTGAAGCGGGCGGCGGCGCACTGGACCCGGATACGATCGTCAGTCAACGGTCTCACGAGATCGCTTGCCTGGCTGCTGGTGCCGTGGTCGATGCAGTCGACCATGTCCTCGACGGCCACGATACCAGTGCCCTCTGCCTGGTTCGACCACCGGGACATCATGCCCTGGCAGAGCGAGCCATGGGGTTTTGCCTGTTCAACAATGTTGCAGTTGCTGCGATCAATGCTCTGCAGGAGAAGGAGCTAAATCGGCTGCTCATTATTGACTGGGATGTCCATCACGGGAATGGAACGCAAGATCTTTTCTGGACCAGTCCACAGGTGGGGTTCTATTCCGTGCATCGCTGGCCATTCTATCCAGGCAGTGGAGACGATCATGAAACTGGCAGTGGTGACGGGCTAGGCACTACCTGTAATTTGCCACTGCCCATGGGGATTTCACGGCAACAGTACTTGGAACAGTTTGAGCGAACCCTGGTCGAGTTTGCCGCACGCATCAATCCCGAGTTAATCCTGATTAGCGCCGGATTTGACAGCCACTATCTCGACCCGGTTGGCTCATTAGGGCTGGAATCGAGTGATTTTGGTGAGCTAACCCGCATCGTTCAACAAATCGCCTGCAGCTACTGTGACAACAAGATCGTCAGCGTTCTCGAAGGCGGATATCACCTAGAGGCCCTTGCCGAGTCGGTCGAAGTTCACCTGCAGCAACTCGCCAGTCCAAACGCTGATTCGGGCCAGCAACAAACTCATCGACTACCAGAAAACAACCAGGTTCAAGGTCCAGATCGTACCAAAGACCAGGATGGTCCAGAGTAGCGGGCTCGCATACCAGCGGCGCTGCGGTTCAACGCTCAAACGGTTTTCCAGCAACCGCTCGCGCGACTCCTCTAACCAGCCACCTTCTTGAGACGGTAAGGTGCTCAGTGAAGTAACTGCCAAAGACTCTTGTCCTGGACTATCCGCCGATTTACTCGTCGCCCAGGTGAGGCCACGCAGTTCATCGGCCGTTGCTCGACCGCGGATCACGGTAGTGATCAACATGGCAACTGCAGTTACCGCCATCCCCCACAAATATCCCCACCATTTGTTGGTCCACCAAATGGGCAATGCTTCCCAGTGCCAGAACGGTAACTGGTCAACAAAACGAGCCAGGCCACAAATCATCCCGACTAACAAACCGATGGTCCCGGCACTGCGATGTACCGAAGTCAGGATTCCCATCAGGTAGACCGTCAGCAGGGGAATGACTGCCACACCGATCAGTTGCAAGTAGAGTTCAACCATCCCCACTCCCATGAAGGGGATGTAACAAAACGATAAGGCAATTACCACGATGGTCGTGACTTGAGAAACCCGCACGTAATGCTGATCACTCGCCCTGGGTACCAAGAACCGCGCATAAACGTCGCGGGTAAAAACGGCAGCCAGCGCCGATCCAATCGAATCAAACGTAGAGATACCGCCAGCTAACAAACCGGCCACGACCAGGGCCAGCAATCCTTCCGAAAGATGGTTTTCAATGAGTAGTGGGAAAACAGAATCAGACTCCGTCAAACCCGGGTAGAGCCCGCGCCCCATAATCCCCAGCGTCACGTTAAACCACATCACTAGTGCCGTCACGGCAGCTGCCACCACGGCCGCCATCTTGACGTCCCATTCACTGCGAGCAGCCAGCATCCGCATTGACTGCGAATGGTTGACCACGCAATAAGCGGTCAGGGCAATTATCCAGCCGATCACCACTAATCCACCCGGTACACCCTCGGTCACTTGTGCACCCACATGAAGCATACGCTCAGCAATCTCTGGTGATTGCTCACTCAACCGTTTCTCTAAACCTGTCCAGCCTCCCACATCACTCCAGACGGCCCACCACAAAGAAAAGGCAGCTGCCAGCATCACGACCGATTGCAAACAGTCTGTTAATGCCACTGATTTCAGTCCGCCACTGGCCGTGTAAGCAGCTGCCACCGCGGCAATGAATGCCACCAGCCACCAGGTCGCCGTCCCCCAGCCGGTCAACAGGGAAAAGACCAGGTACAGTGAATAAGCCACGTTCGCAAGCACATTGGTCCGGTACTGAATTTGAATAAAAACGCTGATTAGTCGCGTCATTGGACCAAAACGGTATTCCAGGTATTCGGCATTGGTATACATGCCCTGCCGATACATTGGCAAAAATACCAGGTAAGCCACCACCAGCCAGCCCATACTGATTCCAATCCACCAGGCCGAAATGTAAGACATGCCACTGCGAAAGGACTCACCGGCAACCGCCACGTAATCTCCGCTATCAACGGCCGTGGCAAACATCGAAAGCCCCACCATCCACCACGGCAAGCCACGTGCCGCCAGGAACCAGTCGGCGGCACTAGTCGTCTCACGGGATTTCCAGATGCCAAATAGAATGATCGCCCCATTGATGCCCAGAACCACGGTCCAGACCAGGGGACTCATTGGTCATTCCTCGCTGCATCCGTGTCCTGCATCACGGCTGCCAGTTGTGTCCGGGCAGCTTCCTGCATGTGAGTCAAAGATTCTTCCGGGCTAAGCGATTTCGGCGGTCCCACCAGGTGATAATTCCCGTAACGATCCTCGCCCCGGACCAGTACACCGGTCGGCGCTTCATTTCCGGTTTGCTTCACCTGCGGTGAGATATAACGAATCGCGTAACCGGTGCGCTGCTGCTGCGACGTGTTGGGCCCCGAGCCATGCACCAGGTTGACGTGATGCAAGGACATCTGGCCGGGGGACAAAACAACATCAAGTGCCTCATCTTCCGAAAGTGCTGTCTCCACCTCTTGTCCACGACTAAGGACGTTCGTTTCGGAGTAGGTATCGCGGTGGGGTTGAATGGACCATTCTTGGGTACCGGGTATGACCCGCATACATCCATTGGCCATATTGCTGTCACTCAAAGCCAGCCAGGCCGTCACCACCTGCTGCGAATCAAGATTCCAGTAGGTACCATCCTGGTGCCAGCCGACAACCGTTCCCTGCCCCGGATGCTTGGGAAACAGACCAGCCGACCAGACAATCAAGTCTTCCCCCAAGATACTCTCGACTGCATCAAGGATACCCGGGTGGGTAATCAACTCATGGGCCCACTGGTAATAGAGATGCATCTGGGAAAGTTCGACCGGCTTACAATTCCCCCCCAACGCCTCCTCAAGCACGTTGGCAGCCTCCAGGTAGCGAGCGGCCTCATCACCACTCATTATTGGCAAGGGAAAGAGAATACCCCGCTCATCATATTGAGCTAAGTCGGCGGAACTTAAACTACCGGCCATATACATACCTCGCACCATAGAATCTGTTCGTACCAGAAATTCTAATCGGACGCAGAGGAAGCGTTGAGACCCCTCAGGAAAATATCAGTTTGAAACAAGGTGCTATCAATTCGACCACACCCCCCATCTCACGGAAACGGTTAAAGAATCACTGGAAGGCCAAGAAGCTGTTTCCAGATAACTACTTAGCTCTCTTCCTGTCACGATTGGCACGGCAAGTGCATCTCTTCTGCTGGTAAAGAAAACGGTTCACCAGCGAACTGTTTAACAGCCGCCCCTTAAGTTCCCCCCAACAAAAACGGAGGTGTATTATGAATATGGTTTTTCGAACGTTAATTGTGTTAGTCGCACTCGCAGGACTGACTGAGACCGCCTCGGCAGCCGGTGGAATTCAGTTCTTCTATTCCAACGGATCCTATGGGTATGGCAATGCCTCTCACAACTCGCATCATCAGAGTCTGCAGCGTCGGTCCTACGGGCGGCAGGCAATACACCATAATGCCCATCACTATCCAATGAGCCGTTATCAACATGGGACCCTGCACAGGTCACTGAGCCACGATGCCTTCCATGACCGCCTCGAACATCGTGGTGCTCATCGTAGCGGTGCTTACTATCAGCCGTACACGTCAGGCTATTATTACAACCCGTACGGTAGCCGTTTGGGTATTGGTTACTCAACGCCAGGTTTCTCATTCCGGATAAGTCGATAACCATCGATGCCATGAGTTGAACATCACTGGCCCAGAGTCAGGTACTTACCAGGTAGAGCAGATTCGTCGAGCAATCGGCGAATCTGTTTTACTACATCCGGATGTTCCGCAGCCACGCTAGTTCGTTCTTCGATCCCATTGCGAAATTGGGTATCAAAGAGCAGCACCTCGTTACCCAGGTGCGATTTCTTGTCTGGAAAGACCGCTTTCCATTTCCCCATTCGGACGAAACGCTGAATGTCGGCATTTTTTGGGACCCACTGTTGCAGTTGTTGTTTCTGTTGCTGGTATTCCGCCTGCGCTGAAAGATTACGCCATTCGTGCGGGTCACTACGGTGATCGTAGAGTTCCTCGCTACCATCATAGTAGTGCAAGTAGCGCCAGCGGTCCGTTTGGACCGCATGGTTCCCACGGGCCCAGGTAATGACCGTCGCCTCCGGCCAGGAAGCCAGCGGACGGCGGACCAGTGGCAACAGGCTCTTCCCATCCAACTCCGGTTTTGTTTCTAGCTGGCAAGCATCAATGAGTGTCGGGAAAAGGTCAATTAAGCTCACCATACGGTGACAACGGGTACCGGCTTGAAATCCCTTGAGCGTTGCCGTTTTAGGTGGCACAATCACCAGTGGAACGTGCGAGGCACGCTGCCAGCCGGTTGCTTTACCCCAATGCTCTTTCTCTCCCAAGTGCCAGCCATGGTCCGACCACAACACGATCCAGGTATTGTCTGCGTAGGAACTCTTATCCAGAGCATCGAGCAACCGGCCGATCAAGGTATCGACAAAGTTAACGCAGGCCAGGTAGGACGAAACCGCCGGCTTCCACTGCTGGTGCTGAACCACTGTCCGATGCAAGCCTGAGGTGGCGGCGATCAAACCGTAATCACGTCCCACTTTTCCCAAGTCGCCAAGATCGTTGGCAATCACGGCTGGCAACTGGACCTTGTCCGGAGGAAAGAGCTGATGGTATTTCCGCGGCGCAAAAAGTGGCTGGTGGGGACGAAAGTAACCCACGCCCAGGAAAAACGGCTTGTCATGCCGCCGTTGCAATTGCTCAATGGCCCAGTTATTTGCTTTCCCATCGGACATTTCATCATCGGTCACATCAACCGGACCCCAGTCAAACGTATTGGTACTGCGATAATCCCGGTCGCACGGCATTCGATTCAACGGCAACAGCGCCTGGAGCTTACCCGGCCCACGGTCCACGCGATGCGTGGGATTCTGTTTGCTGGTTGCCAGTTCCTCTTTCGTGAAAGGTCCACCGCTGGCTCCCCCGGAATCGGAGGTGGGACCATATTCGTGGAACGCATTTTTCGGGGCTTTCCCGTGAAATAATTTGCCGGTACCCATCACGTGGTATCCGTGCTGCTTGAAAAACCTGGGGAGTGTGACCAGGTCGGTACGACGGCGAGTCAGGTTCGCTGCATTGGTATAGAGGCCGGTATGGTAGGGCTGTAGTCCGGTCATCACCGCTGCCCGACTGGGCCCACAAATGGGGGCCGTGCAATGGGCATTGGTAAAGATCACGCCGCGGCGGGCCAACCGATCCATGTTGGGAGTCCGTGCCTGGGGATGACCATCCAGGAAACCAACCCAGTCATTGAGGTCATCGATAGCAATGAACAGGACGTTGGGTGGCGTGGCAGCCTGGATGGCTTCGCCAACCAGCAGGCACCCCAGGCCGGTCAACAAAAGCGTCAACTGTTGAATCCTGTTCATGGTTCTACCTACCTTTCCCTCGGACTACTTGATCTACCTGGTTCGGATGCTACTCTACTCATCCTGCGTGCGCCATGTCAACGACTTGGGCAATCCGGGTAAACCTCCGGATGTTTTGCATAACTCGCCTAATTTCAGTATGTTGAGTGCTCTTGAAGGCTTCCTTTCGAGGCAGGTTTAGCGGGTAGGCGAGATCCATGAGCGCGATGAACAAGATCAGTGGTGGCGTCTTTAGCGAGGCCATTGAAGGTGGCCGGGCCGGGGCCGAAATTGAAATGACGGCGACCGAGATCATCGCGCGCCTGGCCAGCGGACAGGAACACCGGTTGCCTTATCGCAGCTGCCAACTGGAACGGGGTGGAGCCAGTGGCCGGATGATCTTCTGCCGCAACTCTGATCGCTCCCTGACTATTTTCTCCGAGGACAAGCGATTCCTGACTAACCTGGATCTGTTCGGCAGCGGATTCCTGATGGAAGACCTGGAACGCTTAAAATCATCACGCTCG
>JAYGDG010000469.1:0-2608 GCA_046583015.1 Pirellulaceae bacterium
GCCGCAGGCAGGCATGAGCACCGGTGGTGGTGGCGGTGGACGGCCAGGTGGTGGCGGTGGCCCGCCCGATGCTGATCAGATCGTGACCTTCGTGATGAACCGCCTGGACACCGACATGGATGGTGAAATCTCCACAGAAGAAATCGACGCATCATCCAACCCGGATCGAACACGTGCATCCGATACCAATCAGGATGGCACGATAACTCGCGACGAAATGCTGGAAGCCATCAAAGCGCGAATTTCTTCTGGCGGCGGGCGATCAGGTGCCGGCGGTACACGACCAAGCGGTGCGAGCGGACGACCAGGCGGCGGTGATTCCGGCAATGAGACTCCCAATGAATCGTCGGCAGAGGAACCGCCGGAAGACAGGGGTGTCTTCGGTTCGCTCTTTCGAGCTGTTGGTAAAGGCGTAGCGACGAGCGTCGGTGTGCCGACCGGGCAGTAACCCGAGTCACCCCAGCTCAGGGGGACTTCATACAGCGGGTTGTCTGGATCAAAGTCGCTGTCGGTGAGGCCACCCATGCGATCTACACTTTCAATTTCGATCATTGCACTTGTTGCACTCGCTGGTTGTGGTAAAGGCAGCGGCGAGCTGGATCAACAACAATTGCAGCTTCGCCAGGCAGTTCAGCGACTCGGTGCCCAGGTGAGCGGTACAAGATCGGTCACCGTACGCTTCACAAATTCCGAGCTGACTGGCAAGGACCTGGAGCCACTCAGCAAACTTGGCACAGTGCATTACCTCGATCTTGCCGACACGAGTGTTGGTGACGATGGCATGGTTCACATCAACAAGCTGGAAGGATTGCAGGTACTGGTCTTATCAGGAACCGAGATCACGGATACGGGATTTAGCCAGCTAAGTAACCTCTCAGATCTCAATCAGCTGACCGCCAACGAGCTGATGGGGGACGGCACGTTGGCAGCCCTTGCCAACGCCCCCAAGCTGAACTTCCTCGACATGACGGGCGGACAGGTCACCGATAGCGGACTGGCGCACTTACAGGGCATGAAGAACCTCAAGCGATTGACGCTCTCGGATACCGCTATTACCGACAAGGGGCTGGAACATCTGCAATCCATCACGGTGCTGCACGACCTGCAGCTGAACAATACGAAAATCACGGACGAAGGCCTGTTGTTGCTGAAAGGGCTGAGTGACCTCAGCGTGCTGGCAATTACTGGTACAGGTACCACGCTCAATGGAGTTACCAAGCTCCAGGCCGCACTGCCCGACGTCGAGTTCGTTACCGGGGCAACGCGAGCCAGCCCAACGATACCGGCAGACATGGTCAAAGGGGCCCCGACCAATCGGATTACTTCGGCTCCCGACAACGGTGAGCCGGTGCCAGATGTCACAGTCTACCTTGCCGACGGAACTCCATTCTCTACCGGCCAGCTGAAGGAAAGCTACACAGTGCTCGTGTTTGGCTGCCTGACATGACCCGTTTTCCTGAGTAACGTCTCCGGTCTGGAGGCTGTGCAGCGTGACTATGCTCCCCGGGGAGTGAAGTTCTACTACATCTACAAGTCACTGGAGCATCCAGGGAACAACGGCTATGCGGAGCCGTTGACGCTTGCTGAACGACTGTTGCATGTCAAGGAAGCCAAACAGCGGATTGGTTCAGAGTTTATCTGGCTCTGCGACAACATGCAGAATGAGTTCAATCATGCACTCGGTAAAAATCCCAACTCCGAGTTCATTGTTGGCCCTGATGGAAAGCTCGTCGTACAGCGTCAATGGAGCAATCCGGACCAGCTCCGCGACGACCTGGTACGACTGGTAGGAGCGGTTGAGAACCCGACGGCGGCAAGTGACATCGACGTGCGTTTCACACCACCAGCGGGGGTCGCAACCAGTGGCGAACGGCCGGGCGGTGACACACCCGGAGGACACAAACCGCCCTCGCAGTGACACATATCATCCTCTGGCGAAGATCTGACATCCTGTCACAAGCCGGCCCGAAGCTGACCTCGCTCAACACCTCCGGTGTCTCACGATGGCACATCGCCCGATGAAACCAGGGACTTGCGAAGCGTTGACCTGATGCGGTATTCTTAGCGTCGCCGATGACCAGCAGGTAGCAACCAACCTTGCCACACGTTGATACATGCTGTGAGCAGATTCAGGTTCTCGTGTCCGTAATGGACGTGGAGGTTCGAATCCTCTCACCCGCATTTACCAAGGACTTGCAGCACGCTGCTGTGAGTCCTTTTTTTGTGGGGAGGGTGCCGTCCAACCGCATTCGTGAGCTGGTCATGGGGATGGCCTAGCATCTTCTGCCAGGTGTCAAGGTAACCTGGATGCCCCCATGATTGAGACCGAACATATTCATGAGGCGGTCAACTATCGTCTTTTGGATCGCCACTTTTGGAATCGTTAACCATCGACCATGAGATTGGAATATATTGTTATGGGAGGAGAGAATCCGAGGCGTTTTGGGTTTCCTTCCTACAACCATCATCAGATACGCGGATCAACAGAATAATGACCACTCGAGCATAATATGAAACTTGCCATTACCCTTACTTTGCTGTCATTGACTGCAGCGTTGCCATCGGCCGACGCCAGCGGTCCTAACATCATCGTTATCTTCTGCGATGA
>JAYGDG010000207.1:0-3646 GCA_046583015.1 Pirellulaceae bacterium
CAGTGAGTGCAAAGCGTGCCTGGGCCGGAGAGCCCGAGCGGATGATGCGAATTGGCGGGTGCTTGGGCGGATCTGTTGCCTGGGCGACGCAAACGTGGACGCACAAGATGATTGAAAGCCAGCACAGCGTGCGAAAAAAAACAGCGTGATACGACCCTGTTAAGAGACGGATCACGCTGTTAGGTAAGTCGAACGTGAAGCTAGACACGACAGTCATCCTCTGGGGTGGGACCAAGGCGGCCGTGAAGCCCCGGCTACGGTAACTCAACGGTACTCAGGTCGACTGAACCACCGTCGCTTTCAATGAGAACCACCGCATGGGATGAATTCAATCGATCCATTTGTACGATTCCTTTCAAACGTTCAATGGTGTCATATTTTTGTCCAGCGGTCTTGCCACTCTCAACCTTCTTGGTGATCGCTTCCTGGTTGCCAATGTTGTCGGTGGTGATTTTCATGACGCCCCGAGCGCTATTGGCCATCAGGATGTAATCCTTGCCGCCCTTCGAGTAGACAAACATGTCTAGCGGACGGTTGCGATTACCCAGTTCTGCAATGGTAACCCCTTTCACCTTGCTGCCGGCTTTCAGTTTTTCAAGCGGGAACTTGACCAGTGGCGTGCAGGTGTAGGCGGCCAGCAGATGTGGCTGCTTGTCGATGTTGTAAGTGGTAAAGGTGCGAACTGGGGAACGCGTTTCAAAACGTCCGTGAGCACCGTGGAAAATTTCGATACCTGCCCCACCGTTAACCGATTGGAAGGGAAACGGGATGGCACGCAGGGTAGAGGCAAATTCTTCGTTGGAAAGGCCTGCCACGATGACGCGCCCATCGATGTAGGCCAGGTCCGTGATGGACTGGCTGCGCAGATTTCGACGGCCCGTTCCGCCAGGTGCTGGGGGGTTGGGAAGTTTGGCTGTGCCAAACTTGACGTTCTTGAGCGAGACGATCGTTACTTTGCCACTGGTGCTGACGCGTAACAATACAGGCTTCGCTTCCGGTCCGCGACTCGAAGAAGCGGAGATATAAGTGTTGCCGCTAGCCGGATTGACCGCCATGTCGTTGATCAGGATGTCGCTGCCAGATGTCCCCAGTAAACCAGCAATGACGTGGTTGAGTCCTTTAACGTGAATCATGGCCTTTTCCGGGCTTCCCTTGGTGTCACCAGTATCGATGGCACAAATCTGGGCCGCCTTGGTGTCACCGACAAACAAGATTCCCTGGGGACCAAAACTGATCGGACCTGCAGAACTTAACTCGAGATTACCCGTCTTCAATCCCGCGGTCAGGTCCAGTGCCTGGGCCGGAATACTTAACAGGGAGATCGCCAACAGAGACAAACTTACCAGGCTGATTCTCTTGAACATCGTAAACTCCTTGAAACGGATAGACTGCTGATTCGATTGGACTGATTCACTGAGGACCTTATTATTACCGATCAGTAAGCGGTTGCAATAAAGCGGGACAAAGAAGTCGGCTTTTTCGACAGTTTAAAACCGGTGGCCGTCTGCAATTGACCGTTTCTGATCACCGTCAAGTAGCAAATCGCAGCTCTTTGCCCGTTTAGAGAAGGTTGTTGTTGTGATAGGCTGGTACGGCCCGGGAAGTTCCTTGCGGAAGCATGCCAGGGAGCCCAGTCAAGAGAGTAGCCGGAGGTTAGTAAGCGTGTGCACCTTTTTGTCCAAAGAGAGTGACTCGATGCAACTACGATCGTGGTCGAAGATGCTTAGCTGGCTGTTTGTTTTTGCGGTCCTTAGCAATTGCGGTCGGCTGGCATGGAGCGAGGAACAGCCGTGGAATGTGCTGCTGATTGTTTGCGATGACTTGAACAGCCACGTGGGACCGGCGGGCTATCAAGCGATCCAGACGCCGACACTCGACAGGTTGGCGAAGCAGAGCTTGCGACTCACTCGTGCCTACTGTCAATACCCGGTCTGTGGTCCGTCGAGGGCCTCCTTTTTGACAGGTCGCTATCCAGAGACAACCCGGATCCTGGATAACAAGGCAGATCTGCGCAAGCAACAACCGCAGTTAGTGACGCTGCCGGAACTGTTCAAGAAGAACGGCTATTGGACGGCCGGGGTGGGCAAGATTTTTCACGGCCAAATGAACTATGGTGAGCGAGCCTGGCACGAATTTACGTTTTTTAATAAGAACAAACGCAATCCAGTTGAAGAGAAACTCAAACGCGAATTTGTTGCCAAACAAGGGGCCATCAAGACACCGCAGGACGAACGAGCCTTTCGCCGCTATTACCGGGAACATAAACCACCCGGCAGTGTTCCGCTGTTCGGACCCACGGATATGACCGACCAGGAACACCGCGATGGCATGAATGTGCGGCGGATCGAAGAGTGGCTCGACAAGCGGGCCTATGGGGATCAGCCCTTCTTTATCGCTTGTGGTATTCACAAACCGCATGTGCCCTTTTATGCACCGGAGAAGTATTTCGAGAAGTATCCCCAGCAGCAACTACCGATTGCCGTGGTGAAACCAGACGATCTCAACGATATTCCCCGCCTGGCACTGAATCACCGTTATCAAGGTTTTGGTTTTGAATTAGGAAAACACGATGAGATTCGCAGCCGCCAGTACATGCAGGCATATCACGCCTGTATTTCCTTTGTCGACGCCCAAATCGATTACCTGCTAAAGGCTGTTAAACGCAATGACTTGTGGGACCGGACCATTGTCGTCTTTACCAGCGATCATGGTTATCACCTGGGTGAACATTTCATGTGGGGGAAGGTGACCCTCTTCGAAGAATGTGCACATGTTCCACTGCTTGTGAGAGTTCCCGGCCTGACCGCCGCCGGAACCCAGCAGCAAGGACTGGTGCAGTTGCTTGATCTCTATCCGACACTGGCTGACCTCTGCCAGATTCAACTGCCGGCAGGTATCCAAGGACGGTCGATACGCCCTTTGTTAGCCGGCACGGATACGGAAGTTAATCCCGTCGCTTATACCGTCGTGACCCGTGGAAATGCCATGAAACGATTCCTGGGCAAGTCTATCCGCACCGACCGTTGGCGCTATGCAGAGTGGGATGACCCGGAGCAAAATGAACTCTATGACCTCAGGCAAGATCCACAAGAGTATGTTAACCTGGCCAAGAAAGCGGAACACCAGCAAGATGTTCAGAGGCTCAGGCGATTGCTGCGAAAACAAGAGAAGATAGCCGCTGCCAAGTAACCAAGGTTCCAGAGGGTCGAGTTGCTGGTCCGCCCCAAAATGAAATAAGGGCCGTTCAAAAAATATTTGAACGACCCCTATCCGTGTAACTTTTATTAGACGCGAAAGCGTCTAAGCGGTGTTACGATTTTGCCGTCTCTGAGCTCTTCGCGAAAACGTACGCGACGATGCCCAAGGCAACCAAACCGACCAGACCTTCTTCGCCCAATCCGCCGATCATGGTAGTGATATTACCGATGACGCCAGCGCTCAGGAAAGGAACCACTTCGCCGAAGAGGATTTCAGCGACGATGCTTAAGGCTACTAGGAAAACACCGATTTCTGTAAGGTGACGAATCCACACTTTCATTTGCGAAACCATTTTCAATCCGTTCATTTTATTTCTCCTGTCAGGATTATGAGGTACCAACCGTGTCTAGCAGTCGATGACCCCATGAAAAGGACACTCTCAGCTAAG
>JAYGDG010000211.1:0-6331 GCA_046583015.1 Pirellulaceae bacterium
CGGACAAAGTCCCAGTACTGGGGGACTCGAAAAGAAACATACCACAAGATCACGCCAAACATGGCATAAAAGGCGGACAACGAACGGGCTAGATACTGCACGACGGGTTCTTGAGGCATCTTCCCCAAGCCCAGGTTCTCATGGATCGCCAGCATCCAGGAAAAGGGCATCAGCATCGCTCCGGTCGCGAGCATCCCGAAGAAACCGATGATCCGCAAGATCCAGCTTACTATTTTCTGCTGCTTGTTCATCCCTAACTCCCTGGCAGCGAAACAAAGGCCACTGCTCTTTGGGCGAAGGCTAACACTCACCGCAAGTCGGCAAAGGTGGCCTTCAGGTCCAACTGGTCGCCGGTCTGCTGCTGTAATTCCAGCAACCGGACAAACAGTTTTTTCTTGACCTGTGCATACTTGGGATTGTCAGCCAGGTTCTTTAGCTCCAGCGGGTCTTCCTGCACGTTATACAAAACCTGCTGGGAGATTTTTGGATAGAGAATCAACTTGTAGGGACCTTCCCGAACCGATCGCTGCAACGCCAGGTAAGCTCCATAAATCGCCTCGTAGCCCGTTTTTGATTCTCCCTGGATCAAGGGCAACAAGCTGTTGAACTGAACATGCTTGGGTTTTTCTACTCCCGCCAGTTCCAACGTGGTCGGCATCACATCTTGCAAATAAACCCAGGCGTCACTTTTGGTACCGGCAGCAATTCCTGGTCCATTGACCATGAAAGGTACACGCACGCTGTGGTCAAACATATTCTGTTTTCCCATCAGGCCGTGGCGTCCGACGGCCAGGCCGTGATCGGCGGTAAAGAAGATATACGTATTATCGGCTTTACCCGTCTTCTTAAGCGCCGCCAGGATGCGACCGATTTGCTGGTCCATGTGGGTAATGATGGCATAGTATTCCTGCCGATTAACCTTGACGGCAAACTCGGTGCGTGGAAAAGGTGCCAACTTCTCATCACGCAACTTGACCCCTGACCCCATCGCTTCCTTGAAGGGATACGAGGGCAAGTAGCTCCTGGGCACCGCGATCTTGTCCAGTGGATACATGTCCACGAATCGCTTGGGCGATTGCCGCGGATCGTGGGGCGCATTGAAAGCCAGGTACATAAAGAACGGCTTCTCGCTCTCGGCAGCCTGCTGCAGGAAAGAGACCGCATCATCGCCCACCACCTCGCTCCAATGCTTACCACCTTTCCAGAAACCACCAAACTGCTCATCCCATGGTTTCCAGGCATCCGGTTTTCCTTCGTGCGGCCGGTTGTAGCCCTGCGGTGTCTGGTTGGGCATTCCCCCGCGTACATGACCGGCGCGATCAAAGGCCTTGGTGGCGTCAGCCCTAACATGCCATTTACCTGTCATGTATGTTTGGTAGCCAGCCTTCTTTAAATACTCCGACCAGAAGCGACCTGCCTGGCGTTCCTGTTCGGTTTGACGATAAATGCGGTTCGCCTTCCAGAGAAACCTTCCCGTGTTCAACATGCAGCGACTGGCCACACAGACTGCACCGGACCAGGATCCCTGGTTAAACGTATGCGTAAAGGTCATACCATTCTGGACCAGTCGATCCAGGTTGGGCGTTTGAATCTCGCTGTTCCCTAACGCTCGGATCGTGTCAAAGGCCTGGTCGTCGGCAAACACGAAGAGAATATTCGGTTGTTTGGCCACCTTTTCGGCCCCTGCAATCGGTCCACAACAGGATCCCAATAGGATGAACAAACCGGCAAAAGCGAAACCGAAACGTTCTCGAAACGTTTTCATGATCAACTCACTTTCCTGCTAAAGCACCGACAACCATCTATCCTTCTCTATAGCATAGAGTTGGGTGATTCCCGCCCGCTACAACCAAACAAAAAGACCGTAAAACGAGCGATTCTCCACTATCTTAGACCAGCACACCCCGCTTGCAAACCGTCTCAAAGCAGAGAATCAAACCCATTTCCCCTGCCCACAACCTGGCTGAATGATCTTGCTCATGTTTGACAGAGACGGCTACGATATTAACAATAGGCACAAGCAAACCAAGCTGTCTTTCCTCCCCAAGGATGTCGCATGTCCTCTGCCAACTGGAATCATCCGCAGCTATCACGTCGAACCGCACTTCAAGCCGGTGCGATTGGTTTGTTGGGGATGGGGAGCAATCATCTTGCACAGCTGCAAGCTGCCACTCCCGGATCTACGATCCCCGGCGGCGGCAAGGCAAAAACATGTATCTACATATTCCTCTCTGGTGGCTTAGCCCAGCATGAGAGTTTTGACCTCAAGCCGGATGCCCCTGCGGAAGTACGTGGTGAGTTTAATCCGGCACCAACGAGTACCCCTGGCATTCAGATCAGCGAACATTTACCGGGACTGGCCAAGCGGAGTGAGCAGTGGGCCATTTGCCGCTCACTGACCCATCCCACCAACGGCCATACCCTGGGCCATTTCTATATGCTGACCGGTCGCTCCGACCCACCACCCGGTTTTCGTGGCGACCGCAAGCCACGTTCTTCTGATTGGCCATCGATCGCCTCGATCATTGGTGATGCGCTGCCTCCCCAAAACAACAACTTGCCACCGGCGATTGTTTTGCCGGAACGCCTGGTTCACTGGTCGGGAGGCGTTATCCCGGGTGCCTATGGCGGCATCATGGGGCGACATCGCGATCCTTTCTTCATCGAGGCCTCCCCTTATGGAGATCCCATGTGGCGAGGGGCCTATCCCGAATACACCTTCCCCAATCAATCCAAGAAGCCACCGAAAGATGCCGATGCTCGTGTCTACCAGGCACCGAGTCTCAAGTTTCCAGCCGGTATGAACCACCAACGGCTCGGAGATCGACTCAGTCTACTTCAGAAAATCGACGGCCAACGGGCTGCCATGGAGAATTCAGCCATCGCCAGCCAATACGATAGGAACCGGCAATCAGTCATTTCAATGCTCGCTGACGCCAAGGTCCGGCGTGCTTTTGATGTCACCAAGGCGGACGAGAAGATTCAGGAACGTTACGGCAAGAACAGTTACGGCTGGTCCCTGCTGATGGCCTATCGACTGGTGGAAGCGGGTGTCAACCTGATCCAGGTCAACCTGGGCAACAATGAGACCTGGGATACCCACGGCGACGCCTTTCCACGACTTAAGGACAAGCTCTTCCCACCCACCGACAAGGCGCTTTGCGCCCTGCTGGATGATCTACAGTCCAACGGCCTGCTCGACAGTACGCTGATCGTGATGGCTGGTGAATTCGGTCGCACGCCAAAGCTGTCGACCCTCTCGGAGAGTTTCAACGGGCCAGGCCGTGATCACTGGGGAGCGGTTCAAACCGTTTTCTTTGCCGGTGGGGGCGTCCAGGGAGGCAATGTCATCGGGTCTTCTGACAAGATTGGCGGTTACCCGGCATCCAGCCCGCAACTGCCGGATAACATGGCGGCCTCGATCTACCATGCCCTGGGAATTCCGCCCACCGCTGTCTGGAATGATGAGCTTTCCCGACCACATCAAATCTACCACGCCAAGCCGATTCCCGGCTTGCTCGGGTAAACGGGATTAGACCAGGACTTTCTTTCATCCTGTTGGACGACTGACTATTCGGCTGCGATACAGAACAAACGACTCCGGGTTCTGACAATCAATTGCCCATCAGAGATCGCCGGGGTTCCAATAATCGCATCTCCCATGTCGTTCTTGGCCAGTATTTTCAGCTCCGCCCCATCGTTGTTGAGTACAACGACGAAACCATTTTCTCCTGCCACGTAAATCTTGCCGTCCCCATAAATGGGTGAAGCGAAGTATTCACCGGTGGCCTGAATTCGGCGGGCTTTCCAAACTGGCATCCCCTTTTGAGTATCAAAGCAGGTCGCAATCCCGCCTCCCTTGACCAGCAGCATTCGTTTCCCAACCACCAGGGGTGAGACAATGTGATCGGTATGCTTGGTCGGGTGTTTCCAGAGCAGGTGAGACTTGGTCACATCCCCGCGACCACCGCCGCGCACTGCCAGCACATACTCGTCAGCTGCCTCTTCCCGGTCGAAACGGGCTCCGGCGAAATTATCTTTGTGCAAAAAGGCCACATCCAGTTCTTCACCTTCCAGTTGTCCGTCTTTGTTCAGATCTCCACGGCCAAATGTCTTCTTGAAAAACGCCTCGGGAATTTTCCGTTCTCCCACGAAGGCCTGCATCTCATCACGAGTCAGTTTCCCGTCACTGTTACCGGTCTCGGCCTGGTCGACCGATGCCAGCCATTGATTGGCAATTCCGCCACTCTGTAGCGAGATATAAATAATGCCATCGCGAACCACGGGTGTCGTTTTAATATTTCGCAGCAGCACCCCGGCCTGCCACAAGCGTTTCCCAGTTTTCGGATCGTAACCAATCAACAGTCCTGTCCCGGCCAGCACGATCTCATCGCCCGCCGGTGTCGGACAAATAACCGGGTGCGAGTAGTTGACCGCCATATCAGAACGGTCGTCTTTCCAAACCACCTTGCCAGTCCGCTTATCGAGCGCGTAGAAGGCGGGAAATAGATCATCGTCCTGGCAGAACAGCAGCTTGTCCTTGTAAAGCACCGGTGACATGGCCGGCCCCCACTTAAAGACGAAATAGGGTTCAGGCAGCTCTAGTTGCCAGACATCCTTACCGTTCCGGGCATCAACGGCCACCATGCCCAGGCTACTGAAATAAAAGTAGACTCGCTCAGCATCTGCCGCAGGCGTTGTGGAAGCATGACTGTTCGTCTTGTGAACCGTAGCAATACTGCCAGTCTTCCACCGGCGCTGCCAAAGCTGCTTACCCGACTTCAAGTCAAAGCCCGTTAAGGCGACCGTTTGAGAATCGGTCATCTCGCAAATAAAAACCCGGCCTGCTGCTACGACCGGACACCCCACGCCATCACCAACCTTAGCCGACCAGCGGACATTTTCCTTGCTGGAAAATTTTACCGGTAACGACTTTGAAGAACTGGAAATCCCAGCGCAGTTCGGACCACGGAAATGTGGCCAGTCCTCTGCCGAGAGAGTCCCTGTTGCCATGGCAAAACAGATCAAGGCTACTCCCAGTCCACAGCTAACACTGGTCATTCGTTTCATCAGTCGCGGTTGGCTGCTTGTCTTCATTTGCAATCTCCTTCTAGGCTGGCTACAACTGTCTCCCAACAAGATCGCCCTGATCGTACCGTCCGGACCTGCGGACTGCAATCATCTTGACCTTGATCTGCCTGTTTTTCAGCTACCGGTAATTACCGCTCTCACGACCGTTTGTAGAACTAAATCGCCCCGGGTAAACTGTCACGATTGCTGCTGAGCTAAACTTCTTTTTTATTCTCATCCAAATCTTCGAGGCCACTACTAATGACAACTGGAATCTTCGGCCTGCATCCTAAGACCGCGATCTCACTTTGGCTCCTCTGTGGCAGCTTAGTTCTCCAGGCCAGTGCCGCCGATCCAACCTGGCCACAATTTCGCGGGCCCGCGGGCCTGGGAGCTGTCCTCGATACGGACAGCAATCCGCCCGACACCTGGAATGAACAAAAAAACATCACCTGGAAAACGAGCATCCCCGGCAGCGGCTGGTCCTCTCCAGTTATTTGGCACGACCAGATCTGGCTGACTACCTCGCTCAATGCTGGTCAACAGGTTTTCGCCGTCTGCATTGACACCAGCGGAAAACTGAAGCACCAGGTTAAATTGTTCGACATCGCCAAGCCTGAAACCAAGAACGCCTTGAACAGCTACGCCTCCCCTTCACCGACCATCGAAGCGGGCCGCGTCTACGTTCATTTTGGTACCTACGGAACGGCCTGCCTGGATACCCAATCCGGCCGCGTTCTCTGGAAACGCAGTGACTTGAACCTGGACCACCAGGAAGGACCCGGCTCCTCCGTGGTCCTGCACGAAGACCTGCTCCTGTTTCATTGTGACGGACGCGATGTTCAATTCGTCGTGGGCCTGGACAAGCAGACAGGAAAGACTGCCTGGAAAACTAAACGTTCCATTGATCTATCCAAGGTCAACGACTTTCAACGCAAAGCATTCTCCACACCGCTGGTCGTCGACTTCCAGGGCCGCCCGCAGATGATTAGCCCCGCTGCCCAGGGCTGCTACAGCTACGATCCCCAAACGGGCCGAGAATTGTGGAGGGTTCGCTACCGTGGATTTTCCGCAGTACCACGCCCCGTGACCCGCGGGAACCTCGCTTATGTTGTGACCGACTTTGGCACACCAGAACTTTGGGCAATCCGTCTTGATGGTCGCGGGGATGTCACCGAAAGTCATGTGCAGTGGAAATATCCAAGCAGTGTTTGCTCGACTCCGTCGGTCGTACTCGTGGACGACCTGATCTACTTCGTGA
>JAYGDG010000421.1:0-2156 GCA_046583015.1 Pirellulaceae bacterium
TGCATTGTGCATCGTTTCGTTAAGGACACCAACGGGGACGTTACGAGCGATGAGGTAGTCCATGCGTACGCAGAATATTGTTCTGATCGTGGGTGGAATCCGCTTCCGATTACGACAATCCAACAACAACTCCCTGAGCTAATGCTGGAGTTATTCCGGTCAGCTAAAAGTCACAGTGTGCAGCGCGACGGCAAATCCCAGAGAGGCTGGAAGGGCGTGCGCCTTGCGGATGTTGCTCCTGAACATCTCGACCTATGAAAACGCCGATCATTCTCATTGTGGAGCGTGCGCGGCGGTATATCGCCAAAATGCCTGAGGCCATTTCTGGTCAACACGGCCACTCCACGATGTTCAGCGTGGCTTGTGTGCTGGTGCAGGGGTTCGACCTGAATATGGGCGATGCACGAACTCTGCTGGAGGAATACAATGTCACGCTCACCGAACCGTTTTCACGGAGGGAACTGGAGCATAAGCTGCAATGTGCAGCCAAGAAGGAGTCCGCCAAGGGGAGAGGTTATTTGCTAAATTCTTCGGATAAGTCAATTCGCGTTAGAATCACACCCAAGAAACCTGCCGATACCCCACCTCGAATCATCCACCAGATCCCCTCTGGGACGCCTAGGACGGGTGTTTCTTTCTTGTTCAGAAAAACAAAACATAAATATACAACTATACAAGATACCAGAGAGATAAAAACAGGTGTCCTACCCGTCCTAGAACAGGCAGACGGCAAAGAAACAACCTCTGGAGAGTTAGAAGAGGGCGTCCTACCCGTCCCAAAGGGCCAGGAGGCAGTGGAAGATGCCCTACCAACACTTTCATCCACTGGTGTGCTGAGTATTCCGTTCAATGCGCCGGTTTGTTACCGCTATTGGCTTAGAGGCACATCTTTCGAACAGTCAGCAGGTCAAATATTGAGTCTGGAGGAAATTCGAGAATCGCTATTATGCAATTTTCACACCGGTGAAAACGAGTAGCCGTGACGACACCCAACTTGTTTAATCATGAGTAAACCACTAAACAATAAGGTCGAGTTCGGCCAAGTACCCATGCTGGTTCGCATTGGCGAGGCGGAACGGCTATTCGGCATCAGCCGGTCGCGTCTGATGAAGCTGGTTAAGGCCGGCAAGGTACGAACGATCCGGCTGGGCGAACGGGGTCAGCACCGCTTTCCGGTTTTCGAATTGGCCAGTGCTTTGGGCATGGGCGAGATGGTGCCTCGATTGGCTATTCCGATTGGGCGCGAACTGCTGCGGAACATCGATGCTGAAGTGATTGGTGCGGTTGGTGAGGCGCAGACGGCTTTCCGGCATGAGATGCGGTCGGAGCTGGACAAGCTGCGTGATGACTTTAGGGGAATGATCCGGGAAGCCGCTGAACTTAGGCGGCCGCCACGGCCGGCGATCAATAAGCCACTTAAAGGGTGGCACCCCCAACCAAGCTCAGGGTGGAGGGAGTACGGGTGGTGCGTATTAAGACACGGTTAGCATTTGCCCGCTTAGCTTGCCTAAAATGCCACACTCCCACCAGCATCAGGAGCGACCCTGCGCGCTCAAGCCCCCAAAACCCCCATCATCTCGAGGTAGCCGGCCGCCGTGACGTCTGGGCTCGACTCCGAGTAGCCGCCTGCGGTCAAGGCCACCAACGCGGCGCCCTGTCGGCGCGCGTAGCTGGCCACTCGTCGGTCGCGCTCGCGCATGCCCTCCCGGGAGATGCGGAGACTCCCCATCCGGTCTTCGACGAACGGATCGGAGCCGGCAACGTAGACCAAGATCTGGGCCTGAAAGCGCTCGCTGATGTTGGCCAGGCAGGCGTCCAAGTGGTCCAGGTATTCGGCATCCGCCATACCGGACGCCAGGCCCACGTCGAGATCGCTATCCAGCTTGGGGAAGGGAAAGACAGCCTCCTCGTGCATCGAGGCCGTGAACACGGTCTCGACTCCGCGGAAGGCGGCGGCGTTGCCATCGCCCTGGTGCAAGTCCAGATCGAGCACCAGGATATTAGGCCGCTTGCCGCCGGCCCGGAGTCGATGGACGGCCAGGGCCACGTCGGCCACGAGACAAAAGCCGTGGGACAGATCGGGCCGCGCGTGGTGATATCCGCCCGAGAGATTGAAGGCCCAGCGGCCCTCGGCGGCCGCGGCGAGAGCAGTGCAG
>JAYGDG010000254.1:0-1941 GCA_046583015.1 Pirellulaceae bacterium
AATGCTCCAGGGTGAACGGAAAAACCAGCGATCACTGACCTGCCCTGCCGAGAAGGAATCCTGGAAATAGGATTTCCCTGCCCGGGCCATCATGAGGGAACTCGGTGTCCTGGCCTGGACATGCTGGCGCCAGGATGCCAGCCGCGCTCGCAATCGAGCGACTCTCTGTGGATGTTTCTGAGCAACATCATGCTGCTCGCCCACGTCGTTGCGGAGGTTGTACAGTTCGGCATGACCGTCGTCAAAGAAATCGATCAGTTTCCAGTCACCGGCGCGGACCGCAGCGGCCGAACGGCCGCCGAGGAAATGAGGCTTGTCGAGCGGATAGTGCCAGTAGATCGCTTCCCGCTTCAGCGCTACCTGAGGATCCGACCAGTTTGGCAGGCAGGAAATACCATCAAGTACTTGGGCCTCCGGGGGTTTGACCTGCGCCGCCGCCAGCAGCGTCGGGTAGAAGTCGACGTTAACCGTTGGCTGTTGACTAACCGTGGCAACTGGCACACGTCCCGGCCAATGGACGACCAGTGGAATCCGAATGCCACCTTCGTACAATTGACTCTTGCCTCCCCGTAAGGGAGCATTGCTGGTGACTTGGGTCTCACCACCGTTGTCACTGGTGAAGATAACAATTGTATTATCCTGAATCCCCTTCGCGGCCAGTTTGTTCATGATCAGGCCAACCCCGTCGTCAATGCTTTCGAGCATGGCAGCCAGGTGAGGATTGTGATCACTGGCCCAATGATTCAAGGGATCTCCCTGGTGTCCCGCATCCTGGCAGAGGTAGCACTTTTCACGGTGGCTTTTTCCCGGCGGATGCTTACGACGATATTTTTCAACCAGCTCTTTCTTGCCGTTTAAAATCGAATGGGTCGCATAATGACTAAGTAGCAGGAAAAACGGCTGCTGATGGTTCTGCTCAATAAAATTCACAGCCTGGTGATTCATGCGATCGACCAGGTATTCGTTTTCGCCGAGCACTTTATCAGGGATATCAACCCAGCGAATGGGTTGATCGCGAAACTTGTACGGCCAGAAATTGGCGCCATTGCCGACACCTTTGACCTCGCTGGCAAACTCGCTGGCAAAACCGTGATCGGTGGGACGGACTTCAAACGGTGCCTGGTGATACTTGTAGCCGGTCAGATGCCATTTACCGATCATGCCAGTCCGGTAACCATTATCCTGGAGAACTTCTGCCAGCGTCACGTGCCTCTGGGACAAGGCATTGGCTGAATTGGGGCGCAGGTAATCAAGAATACCAACTCGAGCGGGATACTGGCCGGTCAAGAGGGCAGCGCGATAAGGTGAACAAACCGGTGCTGCTGCATAGGCCTGGGTAAATCGCATCCCCTGCTTGCTGAGTCGATCCAGGTGAGGAGTTTCGTTAAACCGGTTGCCATAGCAACCAAGCTCAGACCAGCCCAAGTCATCGGCCAGCACGATGATAATGTTAGGCTTCTCGGCAGCTGCCAACGGTTCCCAGAGGCCCGCGCAGGCGATCAGCAAACAGATTGTTCGGATAACCAGACTGACACGATCCATCGCCACTTCCTTCCCGGAAAAGATCCCTGCAAAGAGTTCTATTATAGTAACAGTTCTGGGCCCAGGCAGTTACTCGGGCAATTGTTGTGGTGGCCTTCTGACAGTGGTATGCTTGCTTTGAACTTTCCTTTCAAAAAGATAAAATCGAGCCTCTTTCTTTTTTAGGAGCTGGCCATGTTACGTTATTCGAGTCTCTTCTTGATCGTGGCCCTGATTCTGCCACCGTTTTGTAGTGTCTCCTTTGCCCAGGAACTCGACCAAACCAAGGGAAAAACGCTGTCGCGCACTTATGATTTCAAAGAAGCGGGTAAACCGATGAAATACTCGCTCTACATACCAACCAGCTACGACAAGGAGAAAAAAACTCCCCTGATCGTTGCTCTCCATGGACTGGGAAGC
>JAYGDG010000425.1:0-3708 GCA_046583015.1 Pirellulaceae bacterium
TCATCCAAATGATGGCCAGCAGTTAAGTCAAGAAAGGAAAATCGATGATAATCCAAACTAAGCCACAGCTGGCAGGTCTACTGGTCTTCACGTTGCTTCTGCAGGGCAACCTGCTCGCCGAGGGTGAGTGGCAGAAACAACAGATCTACCAGGGGGCCGGTTGTGCCACGGCCGTCGCCGGCGATTTTACCGGAGATGGCAAGTTGGATGTGATATGCAGCGCCGGGTCCAAGACGCGTTTGCTGATCGCCCCCAAGTGGCGGGAGGTGATCCTGCCCCACCAGCCGGCCAGCTTTATTCATAGTGCCGTGCTGGATGTCGATCGTGATGGTGACCTCGATTACCTCGGCTGCCGTTACAAGCCAGGTTTAATTGTCTGGCTGGAGCAACCGGCCAAGGGAGCAAGTCAGCGTTGGAAGGAACACGTGATTGATGACCAGGTTAATGGAATCCATGGCTTGCTGGCTGGAGATGTGGATGGTGACGGGCACCTTGACCTGGTGGCCAACAGCGCCCAACCCAAAGGCCCCTTTCCGAATTCGCTGGTCTGGTACAAGTTTGCCGTCGGCAAGGATGGTCAAGTGACCTGGCAGCGACACGTGGCGGCCAAGGGGGATGCCCCAGGACTGAGTCATTACATGGGACTGGGTGATGTGGACGGGGACGGGCGAGCTGACATTGCCGCTGGCGCTAAGGGTGGCCCCAGCGATACTTCCGGGATGGGAAACTGGTTTGCCTGGTGGCGAGCGCCGGCTAAGAAGGGTGGTGCCTGGAAGAAAGAGATCATTTCGGCTCAGGAACCGGGAGCGACCAATATTCATCCAACCGATGTGAACGGGGATGGCAAGATAGATTTCCTCGCCTCCCGCGGACATGGTCGCGGGATCTACTGGTTTGAGGCTCCCAAGTGGCAACGCCATACGATTCATCCGACGCTGCACGGGCCCCACTGCCTGGTCGTGGTCGACATGGATGGAGATGGGGATGTTGATGCGGCCACTTGTGCTAAGGATGACAAGCAGGTGGCCTGGTTTGAGAATGATGGCAAGGGGAAATTCACGACCCATGTCGTGGGGCGCGAGCAGGCTGCCTATGATATTAGAGCCGTCGATTTGGACGCCGATGGGGACCTGGATCTGCTGGTCGCCGGCCAGGCGAGCCAAAACGTGGTCTGGTACCGGAATCCACGGAATCCGAAACGCTGATGGTTGCCAACTGGTTCCGCAGGTGGTCTCCATTTTTCGATCACGAAATCAGGATATGATCGCTTTCACAACGGATTCAACTGCTTTCCAGGCGCCGACCAGGCCCAGCCCGAATAAACCGCCGATCACGAGGTTTTCCCACCAGCCGTTGCGGTAAGAACGGCCAATGCAGCGGTCGCTGCTGGTGATGCACCAGAGCCCGCCAGCAATCAGTGGAATCAAAACAACCTGCAGGCTGTTGGCCACCAGCGTGAGCGTGACGAAATCGGGCATCCCGGGTAGCGTCCAGACCAATGGTGAGATCAGGCACCAGATGACGATCCAGCGATAGAGTGAATGATCCTCGTAAGCCTGCTCAATCTTGCCGGTTCCGGCATGCCAACGCAGCCAGGCGTGGCTCCCCATCAGTGCCAGGCCCATGGCATGGCCAATTAACGACGTGAAGATGGCTGCGAAGATACCTGCGTAGAAAAGAGAGCGGCCAGCTGCGCCCAGGGTTCCGCTCAACAGCTTGGGGAGGTCGTCCAATTTCTCAATGGTCAATCCGTTGGGATGAAGTAGCTCTGCACCGAGAACCCAGACTGACAGGTTCAGCACGATCATGGCCAAGACGGCTAGCATCAGATCGTAGGTTTGCAGGCGTCGGTACTTTGGTCCCCGCCAGCCTTTCTTTTCCAGGAAGTAAGGGTAGAGCAAATTGCCCAGGGAACCTCCGACAGCGCCGATCATGGCCATCGCAACCAGTAGCGGTTTGAACTTTCCAACCTGTTCAGGCAGGCCGACCCGGTAGAGGCCTTGGGCAATGCCTGAGGGGCTGGGGCCAATGGCAATGGCCGTTCCCAGGAAGGAGACCACCAGTACGGCCAGGAATATCTTAAAGAGCAATTCCATCCGCAGGTAACCGGATCCCAGGACCAGTGCCAGGCCGAGCAGATTCCAGAACAGGGCCCACTGCCAGACTTCGCCTATGCCGAGCAGATTGCTGCAGGTTTCCCCGATGCCGACGGTCATGTAGGACGCATAGACATGGCCCATCACGATGGAGGCCAATAGCAGGAAGGGAGCATAGATTGGATGCAAGCGGGTTAAGCCGTCGAGCACCGATTCCTGGTGTTGATTGCAGAGCTGGTATTTGGCGATCACCGAGACAAAAACAAAACGCATTATCACCGACAACACCAGCACCCACATCAGTGAATACCCGTAATTGGCGCCCGCAACCCCCATGTCGACGATGTCGCCTGCCCCGAGCCAGGTGAGCACGACCACCAGTCCTGGTCCCATCGAGCGGAGGTACTGGAAAAAGGTGCGCGGTAATTCGGGTTCAGGGAGAGTGGTTGTGGTTTTGGGGATGGGATCTGCCATGAGGGTTCTGCCCAGAAGAGTTCTTAGAATCCCATGTTTGTCTGCCAAGTGGTCCTTGACGTGCTGCCAGGACTGGTTCCTATTGCATCGGGAGTGGATATTAAGGCCTAATATAGTTTCATTTCCAGCCTGTTGCCACGGTGCTGGCGAGCAGCAGTTGTCCAACAAGGGCCGTCATGTGGTAGATCCAGAACTAAGTATCGAGCCGGAGAAGCCCAGTCTCCTGAGAGTCCTCGGACTGGGGATGGCCACTGCCATCGTCGTTGGCAACGTGATCGGTTCGGGAATTTTCGCCAAACCGGGCGAGATTGCTGCCGCCGGACGTACCTTTCCACTCATTATTACCGCCTGGATCGTGGGAGGCGTGCTGAGCTTCCTGGGAGCTCTCTGCTTCGCGGAACTGAGTGCCATGCTGCCACAGGCGGGTGGCATGTACGTCTACCTGCAAAAGGCGTATGGCCGGTGTGTTGGTTTTTTGCAGGGATGGAGCTGGTTTCTCTTTACCAAGCCGGCGTCGCTCGGTGCCCTCTCGATGATTTTTGTAGAACACCTGGAGGCGGTTGTCGGTATCGAGATTTCCACACCTGGCGCCATTGGCCTGGCGGTGGTTCTTATTAGCGGCCTGGCCCTGATTAACGTGATCGGAGTCCTCTGGGGAGGCTGGGTGCAAAACATTACCACGGTCGTCAAGGTTGGTTTTGTGTTGTTCGTTGCCTGTTTGCCCTACCTTGTCTCATTTTTCGGGGAGGGGGGGTTTTCTGCTGAGTTGCTTGGGCAATCACTTCCAGTCACCGAGGAGTTGTCCTCGCTGACTGGCCGGTTCGCCATCGTGTTGCTGGCAGTCATGTGGGCCTACAACGGTTGGCACGGCGTGACTCCCGTGGCAGAGGAAATTCGTGATCCCGGCCGCAACATTCCCCGCGCCTTACTTTTCGGTACGGTAATCCTGACGGTGCTTTACGTATCAGCTAATGTTGCCTACCACAGCGTGGTACCGATGTCAGAGATGGCCGAGCCGGATAACCAGGAGCGGGTTGCCGTCTTGATGTTCGACCGGTTACTCGGACCGCGTGGCGCGATGCTGATTGCCCTGGGGGTGATGATCAGTACCTTTGGCGCCATCAATAGCAACATGTTG
>JAYGDG010000293.1:0-5722 GCA_046583015.1 Pirellulaceae bacterium
CACGTAACGGTTCGGAAAAGCCACCACTCATGTTGACACGGTCCTTGAATCGGAAATTGTAAGTTGGAGAAAGGGTCTGTGGTTTAAAGTGTTTCTTGTTGTGTTAAGAGTTACCCATCGCCCACACTGACTGTCTGTCGAGTTGGCAGGCTGCCAGCAGGCTGGTTGACTCCTGGCAGTGTTGTTGATGCTGAACTTCCTTACTAAGTGTAGTCCGTTGGTTCCTCGATGGCTTCCGCTGCCTCGGAGTGCTTAGCGTCAGGAATGGAAACCTTGGATTCTCCACTGATCGCGTGATCAATGGCATGGTTCTTGTCTTGGGATGTATCTTCAAGTGGCACATCGGTGATGGTGGCGTGCTCGGTAATCAGATCGATGGCTTTGCGTTCGACGATTTGGTTTTGCAAGGCATCCATTTCGCCCCGTTTTTCCAGCCGTGCTCGTACGCGCCGGGGAGACTCGTTACGTTGAGCAGCAATCATACCTATTTCCTTGGAGATATCTTCAGCCGAAACTTCCAGGCTGTGATCTTCGGCAATTTTCTCCAGGATAAAATGTTCTTTAAGTGCGGTTTCCGTTCGCCCCATCAGGTCATGTTGCAGGCGATTGGCATGATTACGGATATCGTTATCAGAAAAACCACTAGCTTGAAGCTCCAGGATCATGCGTTGCATTTCGCGATTCGACTGACGTTTCAGCAGTGCCGGCGGTAATTCCCAGCTGGCAGCTTCTGTTAGCAACCCGGTGATTTGTTTTCGCAGGTGTTGCTGCTGGTGATACCGCAATTGTCTCTCTAATTCCTCCCGAACCACTGCGTGGAGGTCTTCGGTGCTACTGAAACCACCAAGTTCATCGAGGAAATCCTCGGTTAGTTGCGGGAGCTTGGTTCGTTGGACCTCCAGCACTTCGATTTCTACGTCCACGGTCTGACCGCGTAACGGCTCATTCTCTGCATTGTCGCTCATCGTGGCCGCTGTCTTCTTCTTGTCTCCCTTTTTGCACTTCGTCAGGAATTTGTCGAAATCCTTGATTTCACCGTCTCGCAAGACGCAGTTTGGCTGAACCTGGCAGGTGTGATTCTCAATGGTAGAGAGTGTCTTGTTGTCCGAGGAGAACGTCATGTTGAGGGTGACCAGGTCCGTCGCTTCGATCTGACCATCATGAGCTTCGACCGTTCCATACTGTTGCAGCAATTCCCCTGCCCGTTCTTCAACTTCGTCTGCAGAATACTCGTGCTGCTGGCGATCTAATTTCAGATTCTTCCAGTCGGGCATTTCGAATTCGGGACGTACTTCGACATTGAACTCAAAAGTCAAATCACCATCATCAGGCATGGCAATGGAATCAAAGTCAAAATCAGGTTCGCTAATCGCGGAGAAGTCGTAATCCGCGCTAATCTGCGTCATCGCATCCATCAGGATAGATCCCTTGACCTGGTCTCCAATTTCCCTCTTGAAGCGGGTTTCAACCAGCTTCCGCGGCGCTCGACCAATTCGGAAACCGGGAACTTCGGCTTTGGGTACGAGCTCACCGAAGGCGTCATCCAGGTATCTTTCAATATCAGGACGCGCCACCGTTACGGTGATATGGCGTTCACAAGCACTAGGCTCGTCAATGGTGACGTCCAAAGTGAGTTTCTGGTCTTGTTCGTCCGTGGAATCCTCATCTGTGGAATCCGCGTCGCTGGCCGTCTCAGCCAGACTTTCTTCCGCTAAAGTATCATCTTGTGGAAGATCATCGATGTCGCTATCGGAGGATGTCATACGATTCTGCTTGTTAGCTGGATTGGAGAATTACGCCATTTAACAGGGATTGATCCAGTCATCAGTCCCGTGCTGAGGCATCACAAGTAATTAGAGCGGGTGATGGGATTCGAACCCACGACAACAACGTTGGCAACGTTGTGCTCTGCCAACTGAGCTACACCCGCAGCACTCTACCTGTTACATGAAAAATAGCCTTCTTTCAGTTATCGTGGCCGACTGTAACAGGAGGTGCCGGCTAGGGTAGTCGTGGGGTACGTTGAATACCGATTCACGGTCACCCAATCCATCGGATTATAAATGCGTAAACTCCCCTTGCAAGGGTACTTCCGTCCAGTCGGTGATCCTTTTGGGGCAGGTTGAGAGGAATGGTCGGACTTTTCAGTGTATGTGCTGATTGCCAGCTTTGCTCTGGGTGGATAAACTGAATGGTGCCAGTAGTTTAAACACCTTTTAGAGTGTGTTGACCTGGGTTGTACGGCTTCTGTAACTTGACACGTGACATGTGGACTGATGAAGGCCAAACTAATTGTCGTTGGTGGCGATGCCAAGCCAACTGAAATCGATCTTACTTTACCAAGCGTGATCGGGCGGGGTCGCTCAGCGACGCTGACGTTGCCCCATCCACTGGTGAGTCGCGAACACTGTGAGATTTACCTTTCCGAAGGTCGGCTCCATGTGCGAGATCTTGGGTCGCTTAATGGAACCTACATTGGTAACGAGCGGGTTGAAGATGCCGCCTTGCCTGCTGGCGGACTGCTGACCGTTGGCACCGTCACTTTCCGGGCGGTTTACGAGGATCCGGCAGCTGAAGCCGACGTGGATGATCTCTCCTTTTCCGTTTCCGATGCGGATTCTGATTCCGATTCCGACGAACTGACCGTAGGACCAGATGCACCGTTAAGCAGTCGTACCACTGCCATGCTCGCACCCGGCGAGGCGGGCCCGGAGGAATCTGAAACCGATGCTTTGGAGCGAATCCTCGAATCGTTAAACGAGACACCTTCCAGCCCAGATGCGTCCAGTGAACAAGCAGCAACCGAAGATGTGTCGACCAACGAGATTCCTGCTGCCGATGAGTCGGACGATATGTTTCCACCAACCGAGGATGCGTCAAGCGGAGCCGAGGACGGTAAAGCTGATGAGGTAGTTGAAGAAGACGATGATTCCCAGACGTTTCTGAATAATCACAGTTGATCGTCGCTGACAACTCTCCAGGCGTTTTCCCCGGTCGTGATCCTTGATACTCAATAAGGAGAGACCATGCTGCTTTCATCGCCAGAAAAAGCACCCAGAATTACTGACGCCGGGAGAAGTCGGCAGGTTGTTTTCAGTTTCTTGGTGATCATCATGGTCAGCACCCTGGCGGGCTGTTTTTCTTCACCCGGGGCCCAGGCGGATCCTGCAGAGGAGAAGTCAAAGCCTAAGAAATATACAAACCTGCTGGCGAAGGAGACCAGTCCCTATCTGTTGATGCACGCCCATAACCCGGTTAACTGGTATCCCTGGGGGCCAGCAGCGTTCGAAAAGGCCAAGAAAGAGAAGAAGGTCATTTTTCTTTCCGTTGGTTACTCCAGTTGCCACTGGTGCCATGTGATGGAACGGGAGTCATTTCTCGACGAAGAGATTGCGAAATTCTTGAATAAACATTTTGTCTGCATCAAGGTAGATCGTGAAGAACGTCCGGATGTTGACAAGATCTACATGACCAGTGTTTATGCGATCAACGGTCGAGGTGGTTGGCCAATGAGTGTTTTCATGCTGCCCGACGCGCGGCCATTTTATGGCGGCACTTATTTTCCTGCACGTGATGGGGATCGCCCTGGAATACCAGGCTTCTTCACGATGCTCAAGAAAGTCAACGAACTTTGGACCACGGACAATGCCAAGGTGGTGGAGAGTGCTGCCGAGCTAACGAAATATGTAACCGCGGAATTGAATGGAGGGCAAATGCCTGGGGCAGCCAATCTGCCCGAGGATTTCCTGGACAGCACACAGCAGGCATTGGCCAGGCAGTACGATGCCGAGTTCGGGGGCTTTGGGTATAGTCCGGCAAGTCCAGATCGCCCCAAGTTTCCCGAACCGGCCAACCTGGCTTTCCTGGTCTACCGCATTCGCGCTGAACAGGCCGCCGGTAACGATCCCCAGGAAGCCCTCAAGATGTTACGAGGGACACTTGACCGAATGGCAATGGGTGGCATTCGAGATCACTTGGGAGGCGGATTTCATCGTTACAGCGTGGACCGCTTCTGGAGAATCCCACATTTTGAAAAGATGCTCTACGACAACGGACAACTGGCCAGTGTTTATGCCGAGGCCTATCAACTAACCAAAGATGAAAACTACCAGCAGATCCTTCGAGAAATGCTTGATTTTGTTATTCGTGAAATGACCGATGAGCAGGGGGGTTTTTATTCTGCCCTGGATGCGGAGTCTGAACATGTCGAAGGGAAGTTTTACCGATGGGAAAAGAAGGAAGTTGAGAAGCTCTTGTCGGACGATGAGTTCCAGCTGTTTGCAGCAGTCTATGGATTGGATCGGAGTCCGAATTTCGAGGGTGAGTACTATGCCCCTCAACTGAACCGCTCGATGCAGGAGATTACCAGTTCGCAAAAAATGAAACGAACTGATCTGGAAGCAAAATTGTTGCCGATTCGACAGAAACTACTTGCCCACCGCAGCAAACGTCCCCGACCCCTCACCGATACGAAGATTCTCACTGGCTGGAATGGACTGATGATCCGTGGATTTGCTGACGCCGGTCGGATCCTTAACGAACCGCGATACGTTCAAGCAGCAGAACGAGCCGCTGATTTTGTCCTGCAGAAATTAGCGACTGAAGAAGGTCGGTTACTGCGGACGTATGGTAACAAGGAAGCGAAACTAAATGCCTACGTGGTTGATTATGCGTTTCTGATCGATGGCTTGATCGGGATTCATGAAGCGACCAAGTCGCAGCGCTGGTTGACGGAAGCCAATCGGCTGATGCAGTTGGAGCTGAAGTTGTTCTGGGACAAGCAGAATGGTGGGTTTTTCTTTACTTCCGAAGATCATGAATCGCTGCTGGCTCGCAGCAAGAATCCACTCGATGGAGCTCGACCGTCAGGAAACTCCGTTTCTGCCCAGAATCTTCTCTACCTGGGAAAAACACTCCAGAAGGAAGAGTACTTGAAGTATGCTGAAAAGACCGTTCAGTCGGTTTCGGGTATGCTGGCCGCAGCACCATCAGCGGCGACCCGGCTGGCAATTGTCGTAGGGCAGTTGAGGGAGCTAGGAAAACTTCCAGTTTCCAGTCCCCCGCCTCCGAAAGAAGGCCAACCACCCGAGAAAGAGAAGCCATAGCCCATCTTGCCGTGCCGCGGAGCTTTAGGCGGTTCGTTCTTGCGTTAGAGACGTAACATCTCTCTCAACTGGTATTGGACCAGTTCCAAGTTGGTTGCCATCTTGAAGGTGACAGCAACCGCCATGAAAACGGCTAAAACAATGAGACTCATCGCATAAGGATTAATAGTCGATTCGGTTGTCTTGAGTGCCTCGGCCAACTTGATTTCCAGTTTGCGCCAGCCAGCGCAGCTCTGCTCAGGACCGGACGAAACCAGTTGTGTGCAGCGTAGCGTAGTAAATGTTTCCAAGTGTAATTGCACATTCAGTGTGGGGAGGCAGAGGCTGTCTCCAGCCCAGCGTAATTCGGGGTCTAACTTGCTGCCGACTGCGGAGAGGATAGGCCGCAATTGCTTGATCGTCATGTTATAGATGACCAGGCGGGGACGTACTAATAACACGAGCAGTGTCCAGCAGAGTCCGTAGAGGGCCAGGATCATGAGCCAGACATAAGCACCAAATTGATTCAGGGCTAATTCCGGCATAAATAATTCCATCGGTCCGGCGATCACGAGGCCAGAGACACCTATTCCCAGGGCTGACAGGTCGCGTGCTCCAGTCGTTAAGAACGGTCGTCG
>JAYGDG010000365.1:0-2146 GCA_046583015.1 Pirellulaceae bacterium
AGGAAGGCTTCCGGTGCGATTAAGGCGACGTCCATAAGGCAGGCTTCCGGGAGTGGTAAGGTGAGCATTCGGGAAGCGTCTAGTTTGTCAGTTTCCGGCGGGATGTCCAGCCCACACGGGCTTTCCGTGGCAGTTTGCGAACCACACACGGTTGTCTTACACTGTGGGTTGTGCCAGCAGGTTCAGTGCTGGATGAGTTTTGTTGGCAAGTGTCTCATGCAGATCCAATACAAGAAGACGCCATGGTGGCAACGGACGTGTGCCTTGCTATGTACGCTAGGTGCAGACCGCCTGTTGAGAAGACGGATCGTTCGTTCGCGGCCTGACGTGATGGATGAACAGGGAATCCAATTGGGCGATGGTACGAAGGTTGAATGGGGCCAGTTTGAGACCATTCACAATCCATTGACGACGATCGAGAATGCAGCAGCAGAGCGAGTGGTGCTGTTCGGCAACAATCGCACCGTACCGGTCAACTTTGACCAGATGGTCGACGGGGACCAGGTAAGAGAATTTTTTTGGGACCAATGGCCCATCCACATCGAAACATTGGTTGACGATTTACCCCTTGAGATAATCCAGGAAGAACATGATGAACCAGGTGGATGAACGCATTCAGATCAAACTGGATCGCATCGAACAGTCTCATCGTATTGAGCAGGACAACAGCGCGCTGCTGGTTGTCGATATGCAGCACGGATTCCTGGACGAGGGGGCTTCGCTAGAAGTTCCCAGGGGTCGGGAGATACTTCCTAATATCGTGCAGTTGGTGGCAGCTTGCCGCCAGCAACAGATTCCCGTGATCTTTACTGAGTTTGTCTATGCCACGATGGTTCCCTGTCTGCGCGGGGATCCGTTTGGCCCGGAACACTTGCCTGCCGAGAAAGGCCAGCCAACCGGCTATGGCTTTGCTTCGAACAATTGCCTGATCGGACCGGGAGCTGGTAGAGGGGAAGAATCAGCCGCCACCGTGGAGGCTCTCGCACCGCGGGACGATGAACTGGTGATCCAGGCGCACACCTATGACAAGTTTTATGGAACGCACCTGGATCTGGCCTTGCGCAGCCAGGGGATCCAGCGACTGATGCTGACCGGTGTGACAACCGACGTTTGCGTCAACAGCACGCTGATTGCCGCCTCGATGCAGAATTATCGGGTGACGGCAGTGACCGATGGTATGGCCACGATCCACGACCATATCCATGATGCCTGCTTGCAGATTTGGCAGAACAAGTTTGCCAGGCTGGCCAATACCAGTCAGTTACTTAGTGAAATCAACAGTGCCTAACAGTGGCAGGGGAAAAGCCTGTCGGGGATCTAGTCGGTTACGAAGAGGTTTTGATCAGAAGGGGAGACACATGAATCGAGTGGTGAGATGGTTTTTGGCAGCAGTTTGCCTGGTCTCTGTGGTCAGCGTTGCGCGGGCTGCCGATCGACCTAACTTTATCATTATCTTTGCCGATGACCAGGGTTACGGCGATCTCGGCTGTTATGGTTCACCGAACATTGATACGCCTCATCTTGACCGGATGGCAGCCGAGGGTGTTCGCTTTACCAGTTTTTATGCGGCCCCTTTTTGTGGTCCTTCGCGGGCGGCGCTGTTGACTGGTTGCTATCCACCCCGGCTATCACTGGCCTTCAATCACGGACCGAAGGCCAGCACGGGGATTCACGCCAACGAAATCACGTTGCCAGAGATTCTCAAGAAGCAGGGTTATGCCACCATGCATATTGGCAAGTGGCACCTGGGTGATGCGCCACCGTTCTTACCAACGCGGCATGGTTTTGACCAGTACTTCGGATTGCCCTTCTCTAACGACATGTGGCCCTATCATCCGAAGATGCCACCACGGGAAAATGAAGATGCTCGTATGAAGGCTGCCCGCCAGCGAGCTGCTTACACCGGCTTTGCCGGCGCAGGGACATTCTATCCACCAGGGCGAGGTTTTCCGCATCCCTTGCCCTTAATGTCTGGTGAAAAAGTAATCGAGACCAATCCGGACCAGACGCAGTTGACAACCCGTTATACGGAAAAGGCCTTGCGGTTCATCGATGATCACCAGCAGCAGCCGTTCTTTCTCTACTTGGCCCATGCGATGCCTCACGTACCATTGTTCGTTTCCGACAAGTTCGCCGGAAAATCGCC
>JAYGDG010000386.1:0-1591 GCA_046583015.1 Pirellulaceae bacterium
TCTCAGCGGCAATGGATTCAACACGGCCAACAACATACTGGCTGCCGCCAAGAAGGCTGGCCAGACCGTTGCCGTGGGAGACAAGTTTGATGTCCCGATGGGCGGTCCGCTGACCTACGGCAGCGTGGGACACAACTGGGCCTGCGCCCAAAACACACCGATGCGACGCTACAAGATGAACGTCCATAACGGGGGTGCTTGCACGCCGGCCATCATGCACTGGCCAGCGGGTCTGAAAACAAGAGCCGGTTCCATCTCATCCCAGCGTGGTCACGTGATCGATATGCTGGCCACTTGCCTTGAGCTGGCCGGTGCCAAGTACCCGGAGCAGTTCGAGGGGGAGACACTCGCACCCCATGAAAGCCTCTCGCTGGTGCCGGTCCTAAAAGGCAACACCATCGACCGGCAACACACCTACATCTTTAACCACGCTGGCACCCATGCCATTGTCAAAGGTGACTACAAGATCGTCCGCGAAGGGAAAGGCCCCTGGGCCCTCTACAACCTGGCCAACAATCGCACGGAAACCATCAATCTCGCTAAGCAACAGACCGAGCGAGTCGAGCAGATGGCTAAACTCTGGGAAGCACGCTGGGGAAAAAAATAAACCCGCTTACAGATATTCCCGGATATCCAGCACCAGGTATCCCAGGTAAAGCCCCAGGTAGAAAAGAAAAGCCAGCAGCAAAAAGGTTGCTTTTCCGAGGCCCTTGGCAAAAACCATCATCAGCGGCTTGATCACGGGCAGGTCCGGTCGCTCGGAAACCTCGGCAAACCGCTCCGCATAGGCGACCAGCGTTTCCCGCAGTTCATCGAGTTCTTCTCTCAGCGCATGAAGCCGCCCACGGTTTGCCAGCGTACGAAACTGGTGTCCCATGTGAACCATCGATCGGCAAAAGAAGGGCCAGTAGCGCAGGGCGATGGTACCGGTCAGCGGCAGCAGCAGATTCATCATCATCGCCAGTGGCAAGATAGCGGTGGTGGTCAGAATGGTCACGTAGACCAGGCCATACCAGGCAAGGTAGATCGGAATGCCAAAGGTCAGTCTCCAAGTAGCAATCGTACGCGCTCCGTCCTGGAACTTGCCTGCCACCACGCGGGTTATCAGGAAGGGAACCAGGTTCATCACCAGGCCAAAAAAAGCGGGCAACAGCCAGGCCACCAGGACCAGAGCCTGCCAGCAAAACGTAAGGATAGCCGTGGGACGACTCCGATTGAGAATCGGGTCGTCGATCACCAGCCCCGCTTCACGAATCTTCTCGTGGTAGGACTGGATCTGTCCAATCATCAACTCCGCAGTTTGCGGATCCTCCTGGTAGAAGTAGTTGATGGCATCGGCAATCCGCTTGCGACGCATGAGGGCCGGAATTCTCAGCGACGGTTTGTGGCGAGCACGACAAACGATCGACTCCACGTCACTCAATAGCGGATCCCAGTCGGCATTGTCGACATGGACCACCACTTCCTTCAAACGATCTCCCAGCAGGCTGGTCAATTCGCGTCGCAGCTTCTTGTCTTCCCCGACGTCGACCGGTTCTTGCTGTTTCTGCTGATATTCTTCCACGAAGTCTTTAATGCTGATCGGCGTGCC
>JAYGDG010000418.1:0-3320 GCA_046583015.1 Pirellulaceae bacterium
CCTGCTGGAGGCATTCTTCATGTCGATCAGGCGACGGCCGAAGTAAAACAGGTTCTAAGTCCTTTCACTCTTCGCAAAGGTCCAGACCCTTCATTGACTGCTGTTGCCACAGGCCGCCTTACCACACGTGACGACGCTTCACTGGTCTACCATCGCGGCAAACTGGCTGGCGCACTTGACTGGGATTCCAAAACGAACAGCGACCAGCGTGTCAAATGGCCACTAGAGCTATTGTGGTTTGGCGGGCCGGGTTCCAAGCGAACCGGACAGGGCAGCCGTCCACCGGTGGCGGCTGGTGGCAGAGATTTCGTCATCGGCAAAAACCATCTCATGGCCCTTGATGCCTACAACGGAACCGAGTTATGGTCTCGCACGCTGCCGTACCTGTACCGCAACATTGGGCGACTTCGCAACGCACCCGGTCCAATCAATCCCTGGTTGACGCAGAGTGTCAGCGCGGATGACGATCACGTCTATCTGAACCTGGGCCAACTGGTTTACACGCTGGACGCGAACAGCGGCCAGCAACAGGCCGTGCACGGTGAAGTTGCGACAGCAGCACCGTTTGCACTTGAAGAACAACCGCTGTTTTCCCTGGATCACTTTCAAAGACCTGATGCGCGTGGCGTATCTTCCACGACTACCCGGTCGGCGAGCCCGGCAGGTTCGATCCAGCTCCGCGAACACCCGTTCAATGCAACGCTGCACCTGACACTGCAGTTGGCAGATGATGTCGAAATCACCGACAAGGTCTACTGGGAGTTGTTCTTCGACGTTCGCCAACCGCAACAACGTGTGAACCTCTATGAAAAAGGTGTTTTCCACTTGCTGGTGAGGCCATCCACCGGAAGCGTTGAAACTGGCATCGGGGCAGTTCACCCCAACGTAACAGTCATTACACAAAAAGCCGGGCGCCGCATGCTCGTCACGCTCCGGATGGACGAATTAGCCAAACTTGGCAACCGCTCCCTTGACGATTTTTGTTTTGCTGCCGCCTTGAATCATCCACCCGGTGAGGAGCAAAAGGGAATGGCCGGGGGACGTGCTTACCTCAGGTGGGAAGTGCATTGTGACTCTCTCGCTTACGCGCTGAACAACGGCTGGGCACAGATCCTGCGCAAGAAGAACCTGGCCCCTGGATCCATGACACTCCCTCCCAAGAGCGAACTACCTCCGCACGCGCTGCGAGCTGCCCGACTGGGTGGTATTCAAAACAGGAATGCCTCGCTGATCGGGTCTGGCCAAGAGCGGAAAAATCCGCTCAGTCTCGAGATGGGTGTTCTTCAATATGCCCGTGGCAAGGGCTGTGGTAATCCGATTTGCGCCGGAAACTTGCATGTCATGCGATCCGGTACCCTGGCATTTTACGACCTCAGTGAAGACAGCGGCATGCATTACTTTGGCGGCGTACGGCCAAGTTGCACCATTAGCGCCGTTCCCGCACAGGGTCTTGTGTTCGCAGCCGAGGGCAGTTCGAGTTGCAGTTGCAACTACAACTTCAAAACAACCCTTGCCCTCGCCCCCGCTAGACAGCGACGTCATGAAGACTGGGCCATGTTCACCGCTTCACTCAGCCCCGGCGCCTTGTTGAGAACGGGAAGACTCAACCTGGCAGCACCCGGTGACCGGCGTGACGACAACGGTGAACTCTGGCTTCAATACCCACGTGCTCCCACCTATGCCAAACAAACGATTCCCGTACCAGTGCAATTGCTCGGCAAGTCAGTACGGCCATATCGCCTGAACGCAGATCAGCTGCCGATTGCTGGCACGGATCGACCTTGGCTGTACGCCTCGGGATTTGAGGGACTCGAGGGACTCCGACTGCAACTCTATATGAGCGACCAGGAGGGCATCGCAGTCTTTCCCAGTAAGCCACCAAAGCTGGACGCCGTGTTGACGGAAAATGGCTGGGATCGACGCTATGCGGTCACCGCCGGCAACGGCAGCTCCATGTTTCTCTCCCACGACAAAGATGCCCTGTACCTGGGGTACGAGATCGAGCGCCCAGTCGATCGACGAGGCCAGCGTCAACCATGGACCAAGAAAGGAACGCTGCCCTACTTTGCGCAGTTCCGTCCAGACCAACCAGCCAATGACACTCCGGTGTGGGAAGAGGACTCGATCGAGTGGCTGATCAGTGACACTTCCTTGAAGACAATTCTGCACTGCGGTGTAGGCATCACGGGTGGGCGATACGATGGTCGTTGGACCGCAAGCGCAAAAAAAGAAGATCCCGCTTACGCCGGTAAGTGGTCCGGAACGGTCCGGGTGACCCCTGACAAAGCGGCTGCCGAGTTTTCTTTCCCCTGGAAGACATTGACCGCAGCTGGCCTCGATCTTGACAATCTTGTTATCCGACCACGATCCAAACAGCCCATTACTCGGCAACCACATATTAGCCACGGTTTCCGTCCCATTCTCTTACAGGGCCAACCAACCGCAAAACGTTATCGCATCACTTTGCACTTTGCAGAACTTCGTCAAGTGGCAGCTCGCGACTGCGTTTTCGACATCCAGATTCAAGGCCAGACTGTCTTGAAAGACTTCGACCCGGTCGCAGCAGCCGGTGGCGTGAACCGCGCCGTCACACGTGTGTTCGCTGGCATCCAAGCTGACCGCGCCCTGGACATTCGTTTCGTCAGTCATGCGAACCCCATGACGAAACCGCCCATTCTCTCCGCGGTGGAGGTGCTGCTGGACGATTAATTGTGCTGGCTTGCTAAGCGTCTCACCGTCAGCCTCGAGGTTGCGGTTAAACCTGGAAATCAGCATGCAGCAGTCGGTGAAAGTGAAGCATCGGTGCCTCGAATCCAGGAGCATAAACCCCCTGCTCGTAAACCCCCGAGTCGAGTCCCGCCTGGACCCGTTTGCAAATCTCGATATCCTCCTGCTGCACCTGGTCGGAGGCGATCAGCGACTCTTCCAGGAAAGCTGGCTCCGGAACACCTTCGTGAAAATAATCAAAGACCACCAGGCAACGGTTAGCCGAGAGTGGAATGACCGTATTGGTATCCAGCCAGGGTCCGTAGCGGTTGATCATGAAGTTGGGATAAATCCAGGCGTAGTCTGCATGCTGGCCGACGCGCTCGGCAAAGTCGACTGACGAATCGCTGCCGGGGAATGAGGTGGCTGGGCAGGATTGCAGCGACCAGCGCGTGCCCAGGGTGCTCCCGTACGATGAAATATCGAGCTGATCGGTCAGTCCGGGATGCACGTGGGCAACATGGTAACCACCATCGAGGTAGTTATCGACAAAGACCTTCCAGTTACACTCGAGCGGATAGCTAACCCGGCGAACAAATCGCATCTTCTCGAAT
>JAYGDG010000527.1:0-1961 GCA_046583015.1 Pirellulaceae bacterium
ATTTATGATCGTGACAGCGGGCACAAGAAACCGTTAAACCGAGAACGCCACGTGTTAGGGTATCAATGCGGTCATCCCACTCGTCTGCGATGGCCTTGGCTTTCTCAACGTTTTCAGCATAGTAAACTGGTCCAAGGGCAAAAAAGCCAAGGGCCGGCAAGTGTTCGTGCTGGTCCTTGCCGGGCGCAAGGTCGGCGGCAAGTTGTTGAAACAGAAACTCGTCGTAGGGAAGGTCAGCGTTGAGTGACTTAACGACCCAGTCGCGGTAAAAATAACCACGAGGATATTTGCGAGCCTTGAAGGTGTGTGCCTGGTCTTCCCCGTAACGGGCTACGTCGAGCCAGTGACGGCCCCAACGCTCCCCGTAAGCTGTGGAATCCAGCAGGCGATCGACGACCTTTCCAAAGGCTTCCGGACTCTCATCCGCCAGGAAGCTATTTACTTCTTCGATAGTTGGTGGCAAACCGGTCAAATCGAGCGAGGTCCGACGGATTAAGACACGTCGACTAGCGGGCGGATTGGGAGTCAACTGATTCAGATGCAGTTTCTTCAACACAAAGCGGTCAATCTCGTTTTTGATCCAAGGAGACTGTATCTTGGGAGCCGTGGTAGTCCTTGGCGCCTGGAAAGACCAGAAAAGTTTCGCCTCTTCAAAATCGATCTGGGGGCGTGCTACAACGGCCTGCCCGTCCCGCGGGTCAACGGCACCCTGGCGAATCCAGGTCTCGAAATCAGCGATGATCTGCGGGCTTAGCTTACCCTTCGGGGGCATCTCCAGGCCTTCGTATTTGAGGGCGTCCAGGAGGAGACTGTCGGCCGGTTTCCCAGCAACGAGGGCGGGACCACTGTCGCCACCCTTGCGGGTTCCTGCGCGACTGTCCAGAAGCAATTTCCCCTTCACGCTCTTGGCCTTGGTGCTATGGCACTGGTAGCAGTGTTTAATCAAGACAGGTCGAATGCGTGCTTCAAAGAAATCGAGCTGAGCAGGGTCCGGTGGCTCTTCCGCCGATTGCAGCGGCAGGTTACCCGTGGCAGCCAGCAACAAGATCAGTGACAGGCAGAGCCATCTCTTGAAGTGGGCTGGTCGGTCACGCATGATTGGAGTGGACACTACTGGGGATGTGCGGGGAGAGGACAACGATACCCCACTATTGTGGCACAGGTTTGGTTGGCTATGAAGAGCAGGTTCCGGCAAGTGCCGCCTAAAGCGGGCTAAAAGAAGAAGGAGCCACAGGAAAAAATCGGTTTTCGCAAGTGTAGCCGGAGGTCAGGACATGAGAGCAGTGACTTGGTCAGGCTCAATGAGGGGGCAGGTAGCCTGACCGATCATCGTCTCGACGCTGGCCGGATCCTTGAAGCCACTGCCAGTGATCATACAGACAATCACCGAATCGGGTGAAACTTCCCCCATTTCGAGAGACCGCAGGGCACCTGCGACTGAGACAGCGGCTGCAGGTTCGCAGAAGATACCCTCGTCACGGGCGAGCTGTTGTTGTATCGACCAGACGAAATCGTCGTCCACTAGGTAGCCGGTTCCATCGGTGTTACGGCAGGCCAGGATGGCACCGTCGGCATCGGTGACGCTTGCCACCTGGAGGCCGCTGATTTTAGTTGTGCAGTTGACGTCACGGCCCGTTGCAGAGCCTTCTCGAAGAGGAGTTGCAATGGTGTCGTTTCCGGTTGGTTGAACGGCGTGTACGCGGGGCGCTCGAGCGATGGCACCCTCCTCGGCCAACTGCAGGAAACCCTCGGCGGTCCCCATGGCCAAGCCCCCTCCCCCGGCTTGGCAAAAGACATGGTCAATCGTACCGGAAACCTGTTCGTTAAGCTCAAAGCTCACGGAGCGGATGCCGCTCCTCCCCAATGGGCTATAACGAAACGCACTAATCTGCAGCGCTGCATCGGGCGCGGTGGCGATGTCGACGAGGCGGGCGAAGACGCTGGCCGTGACGTCGATATCA
>JAYGDG010000543.1:0-3544 GCA_046583015.1 Pirellulaceae bacterium
CAACCGTCGCCAAGGAAGTGCAGCAGCAATTCAAGTTGCCACCCCAGCAGCTGCTGATGAACGCCTCTCACACCCACTGCGGGCCGGCCTATGGCCGCGAAGATGCGAAGGATTATTTCGACAGCCTGGCAAAGAACCTGGTCAAAATTGTCGGGCAGGCGATCGAGCGACTCGAACCGGCCAGGCTCACTTACAGCCAGGCCCGCTGTAGCGTGGCCATCAATCGCCGCACGCCGACCGAGCGGGGTTTTTTGAATCACCCCAACCCCAATGGACCGGTCGATCACACGGTTCCAGTGCTGGCCGCCCACGACCCGGCGGGGAAACTCAAGGCGGTCGTCTTTGGCTATGCCTGTCACAATACCACCATGGGTTTTTATCGCTGGCTGGGAGACTATGCCGGGTTTGCCCAGGAATATTTCCAGGCCGACCACCCCGGGGTGACCGCCCTGTTTATGATGGGCTGTGGCGGTGACCAGAACCCGTACCCCCGTAGCGAATTGAAGTACGCCAAGATGCATGGGCGCTCGCTGGCGACGGCCGTGGAAGCGGCCCTCGAGACGAACCAGCGCACCCTCCGCCACCAGCGGCCGGTCCGGGGAGCAATCCAGGTTGCCATGGCGACGGTTGACCTGGAGTTCACCGATCCGGATCGTGACGATTTCGCCTACCCGGTACAAGTCATCCGCCTGGGTGACGACTTGATGCTGGTGGCCCTCGGTAACGAGGTGGTGGTCGATTACTCGCTGCGGCTCAAGCGGGAGTTGGGCAAGCAGGATGGGCCGGCGATTTGGGTGGCCGGTTATTCGAATGTTTATGACGGCTACATTCCCAGTCGCCGCGTGCTGCTGGAAGGGGGTTATGAAGCCCGCAGTCGACCCTGGAAACCGGAACTGGAACAGCGGATCATTGGCCAGGTCCATGAACTGGTCGGCCAGTTGAAGGGGCAGTAAGCGGGATCTGGCAAGTAGCTCTGCCCTGTTGCTTACGGCTTCCAGAGAGCCGTGTTGAGGGCAAAGTACTTGTTCACGAAGGGAGGCTGCTTGCGGCTGGCGTACCAGATACGGAAGGCGTTGTCTGCTACCGGCAGGATTGTTTGACTGGTCACATAGTGGGATTCCCAGGGGCGCTGGGGGTCGGGACGCAAGACCGGGTTCTGGGGGTGCTTGGTCCAGCGCAACCCATCGAGACTGACGGCAAAGCCCAGCGCCGTGGTATTGGCCCGCGCCGACCAGTAGCTGCCGTACCACATGAAATAGAGGCCGTTCTTTTTCAAAACCGTGGGATAGAAGAGCCTGCTTCTTTCCCACTTCTGGTCGACTACCAGGCAGGGGTCGGGTGTGACGCGCCATTGTCGGCCGTCGCGGCTGCGGGCATGCCGGATCTTCCAGTCTCCCTGGCTGACATCGGTGTACCAGAGTTGATATTCCGCGCCGGTCTTAATGATGGTGGGCGCATAGACATGCTTCAGCAGGGCAGGGGAGGGCTTGCTCCAACTGATGCCGTCGCTGCTGGTCGCTTCATGCAGGGTGTGGACAGAATTGCCCCCTTCGAACCAGGTGGAACTGAACCACATTCGTAGCTGGCCCTTTTCTCGCAGCAGCGAGCCGTCAGCTTGTCGCAGCAGGGTCGGTGTCAGGACCGAGTGTTTGCCGTCGCCGAAGGCATAGACCGGATTCTTTGGGTGCCGTCGGAACGTTTTTCCATCACGACTGGTGGCCAGGCCCATTTGAAAGACGCGCTCTGCGACCGTGCCGGTGGAGCCGCAGTACCAGAGCTGGTAGCGATCCTTTTCGAAGCAGACCAGCGGGGCAAAGATGTGGGTATCATCAAAGGAGCGGGCAGGTCCCAGTGAAAGGACTGGACCCGCGGTGTCTCGTTGCCAGGACTGGGTCGCTTTGAGCCAGGGTTCCAACTCGGGGGGAGCGGCCACAACCGCGTGACTACTTACCAGGGTCAAGAGTCCCAGGTAGACGACTGACAGCAATGAGGTTTTCATCCAAGCGCACTCCGGCTCGTACTGTGGCGATGAAAGAGAAACCGCCAGCAGGTAATTGCTCGTTACCTGCTGGCGGCTCTGGTCAAATTTCACGTTTGTGACAACGTCCTGCTTAGACTTTACCAGCCGCTGGGATCTCGAATCCAGCGCGGTTCTTGTCTTTCAAGAGGGCATTGGCCTCGGCGGCGAATTCACCCGTGTGCCGTTCGGTCTTGGGATCGTACTGCAGCCAGGGACCGACGATGTACTCGGCGCCATCCTTCGGGACTCCGACTCCATTGCTCATGATGTCGTGCAGTTTCATGAAGTGTTCCGAGGCGTCGGTATTGTCGCTAAAACCACCTGCCTTGGCGTTGAAGGGAACCTTCTTGCCCAAGCGGTAGGAGTTATTCATCAGGTGTCCCAGCACGCAGCCATAGTGGGCGTCCAGGGCGTTACCGTTGGCCATCGAGGGATCACCCGCACGGCAGGCGGCAATGAAGCTGCCCCAGTTACCGCCCGGGGTAACCTTGCCCGGTTTGACCGAGATGTTCTCGCCCTTGCTGGAACCCTTGGCAAAGTACTTGTTACGAATGATCTTGCCACCATCCTTGAAGTAGTACTCGTTTTCAACTTGCCGCTGGTAACCCTTGTAGTTGACGTTACGGACGTTGAAGAGCGCGTATTGGCCGTTGGGGTACTCGGCAATGGCAAACATGGTGTTGGGTGTTTCACCCTGGTCTTTCCATTGGAAGCGACCGCCCAGTGCCATGACTCGAACCGGATGCGTCTGGTCCTTGTCGATAGCCCAGCGGGCAACATCCAGCTGGTGAGTTCCCTGGTTATTCATGTCCCCGTTACCGGTCTTCCAGAACCAGTGCCAGTTGTAATGGACAAAGTTGCCGTGATAGTCATCGATATCAGCAGGACCACGCCAGAGATTCCAGTCAAGGTTGCTGGGAGCTGTCGCGGTATCCTTGTGACCGATGCCGCCACGTGGTTTACAGCAGTAACCGTAGGAGAGTTTCAAGGGGCCCCACTTACCAGCTTGAATCGCTTCGTGCAGGCCGGCGATACCGGCGTCACTGCGACGTTGCGTTCCGTGTTGAATGACCACGCCGTACTTCTTTTGTGCTTCCACGACCACCCGGCCTTCGTCGCAATCGTGACTCATCGGTTTCTCGACATAGACGTGTTTGCCGGCTTGGGCTGCCCAAATGGTGATCAGCGAATGCCAGTGGTTAGGGGTGGCAATCGAGACAGCGTCAATCGTCTTGTCTTCCAGTGCCTCGCGAATGTCGGAGACACCCTGCGTGGTAAATTTTCCCTTGGCCTTACTTTCGAGGCTCTTCATCGTGCTGCTCAGGACGTTCTTGTCTGGATCAGCCACGTAAGCGATCTCGACATTCTTTTGTCCCGACCAGCCACCGATATGGCTCTTGCCACGACCATGAAGCCCGGCGATGGCGATCCGCAAACGATCATTGGCTCCCACAACTTTGCCGGATGCTTGCGTGCCGGTGAGGATTAAGGAAGTACCAGCAACGGCTGATGTGGTCTGCAAGA
>JAYGDG010000569.1:0-2885 GCA_046583015.1 Pirellulaceae bacterium
CATAGTCAAACTTGGAGACCGGCTCCCCGTCGATCGCAGCGGCTCGATCCCCGCAATAGGACATGGAACCGGAGGCATCGAGCAAAATGGTGGCCCGCAGATTCGTCTCTTCCTTGTACTGTTTGATGTAGTAACGATCACTCTTGGCAAACACTCGCCAATCCAGGTTCCGCAGGTCATCTCCCGGTACATACTGGCGATGTTCGGCAAACTCGGTACTGGTCCCCTTGTAGGGACTTTGGTGGCGGCCGGTCACAAAACCTTCCACCACACCGCGCGCGATCAATTCCAACCGGGAAATACGGCCCAGGGACTCGCTGCGCAATAACCTTAAATAGGTGTGGTCTACCACCTGTTCATTCATGGCCGCAATTCCCTCGCTTAAAACCGTAGCAATGGAGCGGCTGTTGTATTACTGAGGTTGCCGCATCCGTTGCTTCAACTCGTAACTACACTTCAACTGGATCAGCCGCTTGCACGTGCTCGATCAGCATTCTGACCACATCATCACTGGTCACCCCTGCCGACTCAGCGTTAAAGGTGGTCAACACGCGATGCCGCAACACGGGCAAAGCAACCTGGGCCACATCGTCAGTCGTCGCATGATAGCGACCGTGCAAAATAGCCCGCGCCTTGGCTGCCAGGATCAAGTAAATACCGGCTCGTGGACCAGCACCCCAGGCAACCATCTCGCGAACAAATTCCGGTACATCCGGCTGGTTGGGTCGCGAGTTCCGGGCCAGGTCTCGTGCATAGTCAATCACGTGATCGGCAACCGGCACACGCCGTACAATCCTTTGCAATCGCTGGATGTCCTCACCGCTCAATACCGGAGCAACCTCACCGGCGTAGGTACCCGTAACCTGCTTAATTATCTGAGACTCTTCGTCCACGGTTGGATAATCAACGATCACGTTGAACATGAAACGATCCAACTGGGCTTCCGGCAATGGATAGGTTCCTTCCTGTTCGATCGGGTTTTGGGTTGCCATCACGAAGAATGGCTCAGCCAGTTCATACGTCTCTTCTCCCACCGTGACGCGATGCTCCTGCATCGCTTCCAGCAAGGCAGCCTGCGTCTTGGGAGGAGTACGGTTGATTTCATCAGCCAGCACCATGTTGGTAAAAAGCGGCCCCTTCAAAAATCGAAAAACCCGTTTGCCAGTTGTGCGATCTTCTTCCAGGACATCCGTACCCGTGATATCTGAAGGCATCAGATCCGGCGTGAACTGGATACGACTGAAATCCAAGCGAAGCGATTGAGCAATCGTACTGACCAGCAATGTCTTGGCCAGGCCTGGAACACCAACCAGCAGCACATGGCCGCGACAAAACATCGAAATCAACACCTGCTCGATGACGTGCGTCTGCCCGACAATGACATGACCTAATTGATCCGTCATTTCTTTATAAGCATCATTCAATTCCTTGACGATTTGAATATCATCGCCCTGATCCAAACGTCCACTTTCAACGACTGAAGCTTGTTCTTGTTCCGACATGTCTTTTTATCTTTCCTTCAAAAAACTAATCTCGGGAAATGGCCGATAGCCTCGCTGTCAAACACTCCATTGTCGGTCGCACGGTCCTGTGGGGGTAGGACATCTCTAAACAGGAAGGTGGGACTTACGGATGCCCCATTGTGATGCTGTCCAAAGGTGATTGCAAGCAGTTAAGCCGGCAATTCCCCACAAATAACATCCGTCGCTCAGCGGAGAAATGGACAGCGGTTTGCTGATTTCTTGAGCGCTTGTAAAGCGAGGATGGCAATTAAAAACCGGGCATGCTAGGCTCAACAACCGCAAAAAAACGTAACCGCCCAAGGAGACGACCAAGCCGATGAACTTCCGCTCACTTACCACTATCCCGCTGCTATTGCTTATTTGCCAGCTGATGGTGCTCACTTCCCCGCTGGCTGCCGAAAAGTTCCCTGGCAAAGAATCTAACTGGCATGGCTACCAGCGATTTGATTTTGTTTTCAAACAGCGCCGCTGCATTGTCGTCACGCCCCAGAAGGCGGCCAGCGGCAATCCGTGGATCTGGCGGGCCCGATTTTTCGGCCACCAGCCGCAAGCCGACCTGGCCCTGCTAAAACATGGTTTTCACGTGGCCTACTGCGACGTTGCCAACCTGTTCGGCAATGCGGCAGCCGTCGGGCACTGGAACGATTTCTACGACTACCTGACCAGCAAGCACCACTTCTCCCGGAAAGTTGCCCTGGAAGGGATGAGTCGCGGAGGCCTCATCATCTACAACTGGGCCTATCACAATGCCGAAAAGGTCACTTGTATCTACGGCGATGCGCCTGTCTGCGATATCAAGAGCTGGCCAGGAGGCAAAGGGACCGGTAAAGGAAGTCCCGGAACCTGGAAGACCTGCCTGAAAGCTCACGGTTTGACCGAAGCCGGGGCGTTAGAATTCAAAGGGAACCCGATCGACCATCTGAAACCACTGGCCGACAAGAAAGTGCCCCTGTTGCACGTGGTAGGAGCTAGTGATCAAGTCGTCCCGGTGGCAGAAAATACGGCCATCCTGCAGCAGCGGTTCGAGCAACTGGGAGGTAAGATTCAAGTCATCAGTAAACCGGGAATTGGACACCATCCACATTCCTTGAAAGATCCAGCCAAGATCGTCCAGTTCGTCCTGCAGAACACTCCCCAAGCAGTTCCCTAAGGCAAGACTGCTGCGGTCGCTGCTGTAACCGCTCTGCTCCGCAAAAACGGTAACGCCCTGGAACGTCATTTCACGGTCGCCGACCGTGAAATGAGACTGGAATGGCCCAAAAACCGGCTCCTATCAGACTTTTCTTGCTTCCCCACTTCTAGGGTTCTCCCCTGGAGAGAAAAAAACGTTTCTGTTAGTGTTTGACTGCAACAACTAGCTGC
>JAYGDG010000611.1:0-12904 GCA_046583015.1 Pirellulaceae bacterium
CACCATTCCCTGGGCAGCGCGTCCCACCGCTTTCATCGTCATCGCGCAAAAGACAAAGGTAGCCATGCAACCTAAAAATATACCTACCAGAATCTTGGGGTTGAGCAAGGAAGCATCATAGTAGCGGGCGAAATCAGGTAAGGAAGCAGAGTGGACTGACACCAGCTTGACCGTGCGATCACGCTCCGCTTCTTCTCCCTCTAAGACAAGGATTCGCTCAGCACTTCCTTCACCGCTAATTTTACCCTCACCACCCTCACGGGTCAGGTTAACCGGTCCTCCCTGTTTCCGGGGATCGATGGCATCATTTTCCGACCAGGCATCTTTGCGGGCGTCCTCCGGAAAGACCAGCCAGCCAGTCCGTTTTTCAGCAGCATGTGCAGCGGTCGGATTATATTGAACTACAAACTGGTTTCCAACTTTGTAAAACCCCTCTGATTTTTGCTCCACCACGACACCCGGATCGTCAGCCCAACGTTCAAATCCAATGCGAACTTCCTCGATATAAGCAGCCATCAGGGCCAAGGCCGTGAGCGCCGCGGAACCAATGGCAAAACCCTTACCCGTGGCTGCCGTCGTGTTCCCTAAACTGTCCAGGGCATCGGTCCGCTCGCGGACGATCGGGTCCAGTCCAGCCATCTCGGCGTTGCCACCAGCATTGTCGGCAATCGGTCCGTAAGCGTCGGTCGCCAACGTAATTCCCAGCGTGCTGAGCATCCCTACTGCAGCAATCCCAACACCGTAGACCCCCAGGGCAAAATGGCTCACATCGTTGAAGTTTCCATGGGCAGCAAAACCAAAGGCCAGCAAGGTCGCGCCACAAACAACAACGACCGGCACCCAGACACTCTTCATCCCATCGGCCACCCCATTAATGATCACGGTCGCCGGTCCAGTCACGGCCTGGCCGGCCAGATCCTTAGTCGGCTGGTACTCGTCACTGGTCACAAACTCCGTCCACTTACCAATCAGCCAGCCGGCTGCCAGGCCAACGCAGATACTGGCAGCCACCCCCCAGTGAGCTGGTCCTAGAATCACCAGCGTGGCAACGACACCAATGCCACCAACCATCAGCGTTGAGCGATCGATACCTTTCGCCAGTGCTTTGAGCAAAGTCTTTTGACTGGCATCCTCCTCTGTCTTCACCATGTAAATACCAACCACCGACAGGAAAATTCCCAAACCGGCAATCACCATCGGCAACAAGAGGGCCTTCAATTGCCATGCCAGCGAACTGCCTGTGACCCCGTAGTCCTCATAAGCTTCGATCGAGGAAAAGGCGGCAACCCCTAAGGCTGCCGTGGCCAGGATCGAACCACAGTACGATTCGTACAAGTCAGCTCCCATGCCGGCCACGTCACCAACATTGTCACCCACGTTGTCCGCAATCGTCGCCGGGTTACGTGCATCGTCTTCCGGAATCCCCTGCTCAACTTTACCGACCAGGTCAGCTCCCACATCGGCTGCCTTGGTGAAAATACCACCACCAACACGGGCAAATAACGCCTGGCTACTGGCTCCCATACCAAAACAAAGCATGGTCACTGTGATTTCCCCGAGCGATAGCGGCTCGCCAAACATCGGTACAATCCATTTCAAAATCGCATACCAGACGGTAATATCCAGCAGGCCCAGGCCGACAACGGTCAGTCCCATCACAGCACCGGAACGGAAAGCAACTTGCAGTCCCGCATTGAGGCTTTTTTGAGCACCTGCCGCCGTCCGACTGCTGGCCCAGGTGGCGGTCTTCATCCCAAAGAAACCAGCCAAACCCGAAAAGAAACCACCCGTGATAAAGGCAAAAGGAACGTACTTACTTTGTACCGATAACCAAAATGAAGACAACACCAGGAGCCCAAAAATCACCACGAAAAACAACGTGACGACTTTGTATTGCTGAGTTAAATAAGCTTTTGCTCCGTCCCTAACATGGCCAGCGATTTCAATCATCGCCGGAGTCCCTTCGTCCTCCTCCATCATTTCCTTGTAGAACTTCCAGGCAAAAGCCAGTGCCACCAGGGAACCGGTAAAGGCAACCGCCCAATAGACGAATTCCATGAAACCAAGCGAGCCGGCAGCCTCTGCCGAGCTCGCCCCCTCTTCCGCACGTAACGGAGACTGGCTCAGTAATACAACGGCAACGACAACCATCGTGATCATCGCTAACCAGTGAAACATGCTCCCCCAACGATTTTTTTCACGTCCGCTGTTCATCGTCCTGTTAGTCCTTGCTTCAAAATGGGCCTAAAATAGAGGTCTGCTGTCAACACTGCAAACCGTAATTGACTCGCTAAGTGAAGAAGTGTAATTCGTTTACGCGGATCATGTCAACGGGAAGCAATCCTTTCTGACCAGCTGATGCACCAACCAGCACAAAGCCGGTCTACCTGGCTCTCTGATCTGGACAATTATCAATCCCATTCTTGTCCTGCTGACTGAGGAAACAGCCTTCGAGAAATGCACTCCCGCAGTCCCACAGCAAACGACCAGCAAGCCACGATCGCTACCAACACCAGCCGTTGGCCGCCCAGCTGTCAACCGACTTGAAGCCCAGTACCTGTTGAACCGAAAAGGCCGGTTAAACGGTTTTCACTGGCAAAACGGACCTCCAGACCAGAACTTGTGGTCACGAGCAGAATGAGCCGATTTTAAGGAGAGAGAGCTCACCTCGTCGATTTGTCGCCCCAAGAAGTCGAATAGGAAATACATAAGACTAATAACTATAAGGGTTTACAAATCAAACCCTAGATCTAGAGATACGACACCAATTAATCTAATCCGTCAGACCAGAAAAACGAACCTCAAACCTGGCTCAGAAAGCCTCCAGAACCGACCATTCAAGAGGCAAAATAACACTTCCAGTGAGGACAGAAGTGGTCGTACAGCACTTTTATTGCTTGGTTTTCTGGCGTCTGGCGATTAAGCTAGTAGAAGTGGGTCCGCAAAGTGAGAATGATCGCTAAAGTTATCCTCATCGGCCGACCTGTTAATGCGTATTGAGGCTGCGCGTGAGACAACCGGAACCAAAGAAAACGGAACATTTTAGAGAAGACTGGAGAATTCCCATGAGAGTGATCTTTTTAAACCGTCAACTACAGACAGGCCTGCTCTTGTTGGCTAGTGTCCTGCTCTGTCTGCCAAGTATGGCTGCTGATCGAATCAGTTCCCGACCCACAAAAATCGACAAGCTCAACTCGATCGGTTTGTTCTCAGCGATGCAAGCGGGGCAAATTGAAGTTCAATTCATCCCGAAGAATTCCAAGCAGGCGACCGTACTGGTCCGCAATAACACCAAGAAACCACTAACGATTCAATTGCCAGCTGTCTTTGCCGGCGTCCCCGTACTGCATCAGTTCGGTGGCGGTGGGATGGGTGGCATGGGTGGTGGTGGCATGGGTGGTGGCGGCATGGGTGGTGGCGGCATGGGCGGCGGACAAGGAATGATGGGCGGTGGCGGCATGGGCGGCGGCGGCATGGGTGGCATGGGCGGCGGCGGCATGGGCGGCGGCGGCATGGGGGGCGGGATGTTTAACCTGGCTCCCGAAAAAGTCCGCAAACTGCGGTTTACGACCGTCTGCCTGGAACATGGCAAGAAAGAACCAAATCCCCGTACCAAGTACGTCATTATTCCCATCGAGATGTTTCCACAAAAAGCGGAAGTCATCGAGTTGGGGAAAATGCTCAGCACCGGCAAGCTTGATCAAACCGCTGCACAAGCAGCCGTTTGGCACTATACCAACGGGATGAGTTGGAATCAGTTGGCTAACAAAGTGGGTGTCGAGCACTTGAACGGAACGAAGGAACCCTATTTCCAGCGTCACCAGCTCAACACGGCAATCCGTTTGTCAGCAATCGCCCAATGGCGAGCACGCAACCTGTCGGCGTTACAGCAAACGGCAGCTAAACCGGAGGCTTCGCGACGCAACGAAGAATAATCAAGCGGAGCGACCTGCCAGTGCAATTTCTCTACCGGTCTTCTCGGCGCTAGCGTTGCGCGCGGAATGCCAGGCGGTCAGACGACTACTCTAGGCAGCCAGTAGTCGTCGCAGGCGGCGTTGTTGTCGGCGACGCCGCTCGATCCAGGCCTGCTTCTGCTGCTGGTATTGATGATGCAAGCGACCTAATTCACTTTCTCGAACTGCTATCTGGGCAGAACGCTGGTCAATGCGACGCTGCTCCTGTTGTGCCCAGCGGGAAAGTCGCCGGTGCTGCTGGGTCAGTCCCTGCTGACGCTGAGTCAATGCCTCTCCAACCTGCTGCAACTCTGCTTCCCGTTCGAGTACTTCGTCGCCCAGGCAGCGGTGATACTGCCGCAATTGTTCCCGGATATCGTGAAACCATTTGGGCAACTGCGATTGAGGTGTTTCTTTTTCGGCCTGGGAGCAAAGCTGTTCAATGGCCGCCTGGTTTTCCAGGACCCGCTGTTGAAGCGCCCTCAGTTCATCCTGTAATTGTCGTGACTCGACTTCCCGTTGCCCCGTTTCCACCTGGCGGCGTGTCAGTTCTTCCCAGGCCAACCGCAACTCGCGTTGTTCTCGTTCCTGATCCTCTTGCCACTCCCTGTGGCACTGCTCGTGTTCTACCAACAAATCTTGCCGTTCTCGGTGATACTCCTGCTGTACCTGCTTAAACTGATCTGCTTCCTCCTCGAGGACGGCTTCCCGTTCTTCGATCCGCTGCTTCCAACGGTCGAGCGTATCAGCCAGCTCGGCCAACTGGCTCTCTTGTTGCTTTTGTCCGAGAGCTTTTCGCTGGCACATCTGTTCCCATTCCAGTCGTTCGTTTTGATATTGCAGAGCCCATTGTGCCTGTTCCTCGGCCAGCTGGATTTCGCTTTCGGCCAGTTGCTGCTGCTGTGCTACCAGGCGGGCTGCAATTTGGTCCAACGATTCCTGCTGCCGCTGGTGGGACCTGTTGAATTCGGCAACGTCCTGTTCCCAGGCAACCTGGTCGATCGCCATCTCGGTCGACTGCTGACAGGCAACCCTATGTTCTGCCGTCAGTTGACGTTGTTTTTGCTGTTGTTCTTTTTCCTGTTGTTGAACCTGGCTGCGCCATTGCCGACATTCCTGTTCCCAACCTGCCAGGTTTGCATGAAACTCCGCTTCGCGGCGATCCAGGTCCTGCAGGCGGTGCTGCAGCAGTTCAGCTAACTGGCTGGCATGCAGCTGCAACTGGTGCGGATCGGTCTGGATCACTTCCTCGATCACTTCCTCGATCGCAGCATCAACCTGCCCATCCGCTGCTGGCTGAGAAGAGGAGACGGCCGGCTGCCGATGAGGCAAATCACATCGCAGTTGATCCTGGCCCGATTGGTCTCCGCCAGCGATCGTGTCATTTCCTGTTTCAGGAACTTCCTGACGCGATTTTCCAGGGGCCGTCGGATTAACATCGCCAGTTTTCATGACGAGTCACTTTCCTTGCTCAAGAAGTAGGGTAGACCTGAGGGTCTAAGAAACGACATCTCTTGCCTAAATCATCGGCCGAAAAACGGGTCTGGCTGCAAGGAAACAAGGGAATAACTACCCGCAGCAGCACTAGTTAAATGGTTGCAGAGACGGTTCTACACAGCGGAGACCCTCGAATTAAGCTCCAGAAGGTGACAGAATTGCAGCTACCCTGAACGTCGTCGAACCATCCTGCCAGGATCATTTTTCTTTTTCTGTTGGTTTCGGTCCATCCAAATCTCTCAATCCTGAAAGTCAAGTCATGAAAGTTGTACCGCTCGGAGACATGCTTGTCGTCAAACGTCTGGAAGCGGCTGTAACCACCAGCGGTGGAATTGTGCTTCCAGATTCAGCTCAGGAAAAGCCTCAACAAGGTCGTGTTCTGAGTGTCGGTGACGGAGTGCTGCTGCCCAACGGCACGCGTGTTAAAGGCCAGGTAAGCGAGGGAGACCGTGTGCTGTTTTCCAGCTACAGTGGTACCGAAGTGTCGGTGGATGACGAAAACCTGTTAATCATGCGGGAAGATGACATTCTCGCAATTCTAAACTGATCAACGAGACGTCGTTGGCACAACTGCCTATAATGAAGAACTCGGCCAGCCCGAGCAGCCAGTCGAGTCAAGATGGACTCGCTCACCAGTAGCAGTCATTGGCTGCTTGGTGCCTCACACAGGTCCCGTTACGAGGTCAGGAAGATGCCAGATTTGTGGAAGAAGCGATTAGTGAGTAAACCGAAGTGGCGAAGCAGTAGTTCTCAGATCGCCATTATCTTGGCGGTTAGCCTGGCAACCTCAACACTCGGCAGTTCGTTTCAGTCTGCCAACGGCCAGGAAGCGGCTAACAAGAAAAAGGTGGCTGCTGCCACAGCTGCCCCCCTCTCTTCCGAATCAACTCGCCAACTGGATCAGACCACAGCACGCGCCATCCAGTTCTTGCAAACCAAGGCCCAGTCCTCAGACGGCTCGTACAGCAGCCAGGTTGGACCGGGCGTAACCGCCTTGATTACCACGGCCCTACTCAAGCATGGCCGCCAGCCGTCGGAGCCAATGATTGCCAGGAGCCTGAAATACCTGGAAGGATTTATCCAACCCTCTGGCGGCATTCACCAAAAAGGAACGCTCTATCGCAATTACGAAACCTGTCTGTCCATTCTCTGTTTCTCAGAAGCCAATACCAATGGGCGTTACGACAAAACGCTGAAACGCGCGGACGCCTTTCTCAAAGGAATCCAGTGGGACGAAGGGGAAGGCAAGAGCAAGTCCGACCTGGGTTATGGAGGTGGCGGTTACGGAAAACATAAACGGCCGGATTTATCCAACACCACCTTCCTGGTCGAAGCGCTGCGGGCAACTGGTAATGACGAAGACAGCGAGGCCATTAAACGGGCGCTGATCTTTATTTCTCGCTGCCAGAACTTGGAAAGTGAACACAATCGCAGTCCATTCAGTAGCAAGAATCCGGATGGCGGTTTCTATTACACGGTCGATGCTGGCGGCAGCAGCCAGGCAGGAGAAACGGCCAACGGTGGACTTCGCAGCTACGGGTCCATGACCTATGCCGGGCTTAAGAGCATGATTTACGCCGGTGTCGATCCAGACGATCCGCGCGTCAAAGCGGCTGTCCAGTGGGTTCAAAAACACTATGATCTTTCCTCGAACCCGGGATTAGGAAAAGCGGGCCTTTACTATTATTACCACACGTTTGCCAAAGCTCTCTACGCCATCAACCAGCCGCTCATTGAAGACGACGACGGCAAAAAGCACGACTGGCGAGCCGAACTGATTACTGAACTGGCCAATCGCCAGCAATCTGATGGTTCCTGGGTCAACGAAAATGACCGCTGGCTGGAAGGTGACCGCAATTTGGTGACCGGCTATGCCTTGCTGGCACTGGCTTACTGCCGCCCATTGGCGGAACGTTGATCGGCAGTTTTCCAGGCTTCTTCCGGGCTTCTCTAGGACTGCTGGAATTCGTCCCCAGGGGGACCACTTCGATGGCAATTGCTGTTATAATCACGGCGCCCAGTTTGGCAGCCAAGCAGAAGAGGTTGCCAAGAATCGAACTCGCGCACACCGACAACCATTTCTGTCGACAAGGAGAATGTGATGGCACTGCAAAATCTCATTTCACAGCCTGGTTTGATCCCTGCTCTCAAAAGCCGATCTTTGCCTGCCGTCTGTCTGACTGCAATCTTACTGCTGACCGCTCCAACCAGTTGGGGGCAAGAAACAACGACCCTGTCCCAGTATGGTGACTGGGTAACCGCCGTCGCATTTTCACCCGCTGGAAACGTATTGGCCAGTGCGGGTGGGGAAAGTCTCCAGTACCGTCCCGGTTCCGTGAAATTATGGGACGTCAGTTCTGGTAAGCAGCTGGCAGCCCTGGAGGGTCACAAAGCCAACGTCTGGTCTATTGCCTTTAGCCCTGACGGCAAACGACTAATCAGTAGCGGCTATGATGGAATCGTCATCATTTGGGATATCGCGGCCAAGAAAAGTGTCGCCACCCTGGAGAAGCACAAGAGCTGGTGCCGGGCAGTCAGTTTTGCACCGGATGGAGCCAACTTTGCTACGGCAGGTGAAGATGGAACGGTTGTCATTTGGTCCGCTGACGGAAAAGAAGTCAAGGAATTTAAAGCCCACGAAGCATCGATCTACGCCGTTACTTTTACGCCAGACGGCAAATCACTGGTCACCGCCAGCTCGGACAAAACGGTCAAGTTCTGGAACTGGCAAGAAGGAAAAGAAACTGGCAAATTGAGCGGGCACACCGACGCTGTTTGGGCGGTTGCTTTTTCGCCCGACGGAGCCACCGTCGCCACGGCCGGTGCTGATCGCAGCCTGCGACTCTGGACATCAACTGGCGAAGCGATTGTCAGTGTTCATGCCGGGAAAAACTGGGTAACGGATGTTGCCTTTTCTGCCGACGGTAAATCACTGGCCACCGCCAGTCATGACCGCACGGTCCGTATCTGGAATGTCCAGAAGGTTCTCGCGTCGGCTGGTCCTTTGAACGAAGCTAATGGGAAGATTGCCCAGTCCGAGCAAGCGATCGTGGACGTCGAGAAGAAAGTTGCAGAAATCAAGAAATCCAAAGACGCACTTAGCACAAAGGTTGCAGCCGTCGATGCCCTGATCGCTGCCAAGAAGGAAGATCCCAAAGTTGCGGCAGCCCAAGAGGCTCTGGATAAGGACAAGGAAAACAAGGACCTGCAGAAAAAACTGGCTGCTGCCAAGGCCGCCCAGAAAAAAGCGGTGGACAATTCCAACGCTAAGATCAAGGCACTTGCCGGAGACAAGGAATTTTCCGCTGTCTTGAAAACACTGCAAGCTGCCTCGACAGAAGACGTCGAAAAGAAAAAGGCGGAAATCAGTACTCCACTGGCCGATTTCGACAAGCAATCCAAAGCCAGCGAGGAGGCAAAACAGGCGGCTGAAAAAGCACTTGCCGATTCACGTGTCTTAGTTCGTGAATTGTCACAAATGCAGGCAGTCTCTGTCGGCAGTTACAAGAGCAGTGTCTGGAGCGTGGCGTTTTCTCCCAACGGGAAACAATTGGCCACGGGTAGTCACCGGTCCAATTATGCAGAAGACAAAACTACGCTAAGAGTTTATGAGCTTGCTAGTAGCAAGCGCCTATTCCCGCCTCCGGTGGAAGAAAAGCCAAAGTCTGGGGAATAAACTACGGGACCCTTCAGGGGATTCTTTGAAGATGGCCAAATATATTGTTCGTTTCGGAGCCATGAAAACTCTAGGCGTTTTTTCCACGCGCAGTGGAAATGAGTTCCAGCGCCATAACGTGGTGGTCGTTCGTACTAACCGTGGCCTGGAGTCCGGAGATGTTCTTTGTGAAGCGACCAAGGAAGCGACTTCGCAACTCAAGGATCCGGCCCATGGGCAAATCCTGCGACTAATGACACCCGATGATCATAACGAACTGACGCACATCCGAAATCACGAAAAAGACGTCTACGAAAAGTGCCAGTACCATGTCCAGGATCTCGATCTGGCCATGGAATTGGTCGACATTGAACATATGTTTGGTGGTGAGCGAATCGTCATCTACTATCTGGCCGAAGAACGAGTCGATTTTCGGGAACTGGTCAAACAACTCGCTTCCGAATTCCAGACTCGAATTCAGATGAGACAAATCGGCGTGCGGGATGAAGCCAAACTGCTAGCCGACTATGGAGACTGCGGCAAACCACTCTGTTGCAATACCCACCTCTCTAAAATGCCACCAGTCTCGATGAAGATGGCTAAGTTACAGAAGGCCACGCTGGACCCAACGAAGATATCAGGACGTTGCGGTCGACTAAAATGCTGTCTGCGGTATGAATATGACACCTATACCGAGATGCGACGCGACCTGCCCCCCATCGGATCCGATGTGGTCACGAACGAAGGACGCGCTCGCGTTTTGGGACACGAGATTTTGACACAACAGGTGCTTGTCCAATTCGAAGATAATCGGCGCATCATGATTGATGTCTCAGACATTTTATCCGTAATTAAAAAGAACTCGAATCAGGCTAACAAGTAGCTTTCACCTCAAACTCACTGGCGTCGCACTCTCCTGATGACCGAAAATCAACATCCTATTTTTGAACTGCTAGACAAGGACAAACGATACAAGCTGGAAGCCTACCAGTTTGTCCGCGATGCTCTTAGTTTTGCGCAAGACGTACTGGGCCTCGGCAAATCGCAACCGCAAGACGATCCACCACCACTGGAAAGTGAATCACTGGTAGAACCACACTTGACCGGGCAACAATTGTGTGAAGCCGTTCGACAGTATTCGATCGAACAATTTGGCTACATGGCACAAACGGTCTTAAACAACTGGGGCATCCGGGCTACCGGCGACGTCGGCGAAATCGTCTATAACTTGATCGGTATTGGATTGATGAAAAAATCCGACACGGATCGCCAAGAAGATTTCGAAAACGTCTTCGACTTTGAGCAGGCCTTCTGTAACGATTTCGAAATCACCATGCCTGATGCCTGAAACGACCGCCGGGAGACCTCGTACTCGATGGCAACTCAGCCAAAACGGGCTAAGCAAGCGAAGCAACAGCGGGATTCTCTGGCGGATTCTTATGCCCCGGCTAAGCCCCGTCCTCTCAATCGACCGCTGATTATCTTCGCCGTAACGCTCTTCTGTGGCTGGCTAACTTTCCTGGTTTACACGGCCATGCGGACGTTCAGTTGACCCTTCCTGGCCCGCCGCAGCAACGGCCAGCTTCGCTTCCTGCACCACACGTTCTACTGTGATGCCAAAATACTGGTAGAGTTGACCAGCCGGTGCAGAAGCCCCGAAACCTGTCATCCCGACAAAACGGCCACTGCTACCCAGGTAACTGCCCCAACCCTGTCGAATTCCAGCTTCTACGGCAACGCGAGCTGACAGACTGGCGGGCAACACTTCTTCACGATAGTCGGCATCCTGTTCATCAAATAGCTCAAAACAAGGCAGGCTCACCACGCGAGCGGGGATTCCATCAGCTTGCAGCTGCTCTTGAGCGGCCAGGCAAATTGACACTTCGCTGCCGGTTCCCATCAAGATCACTTCCGCGGGACCTTCCTCTGGATCCTTCAGCACATAGCCACCCTGGCTAACTCCCCTCACCGCCCCGTGACTGCCGCGATCAAGTGTCGCAACTGGCTGCCGTGTCAGGACAAAAACCGTCGGGCCGTCTGCTTCCATTGCCACCCGGTAGGCCTCGACAACTTCATTAGCGTCTGCCGGTCGCATCACCTGCACACCGGGTATTGCTCGACAGGCAGCCAGATGTTCGACCGGCTGATGGGTTGGTCCGTCTTCTCCCAAGCCGATGGAATCATGGGTCATCACGTAAAGAACTGGCAAGTTCATCAGGCTGCTTAACCGTAACGAGGGTCGCAAGTAATCCGTAAAGACAAAAAATGTCGCCACGTAGGAACGCAAACCTGCCAGTGCCAGGCCGTTGGCAATGGCCGCCATCCCATGCTCTCGAATACCGAAGTGGAAATTCCTGCCTCCCGGATTGTCAGCCGAGAATTCTCCCATTCCTTCTTCTGTCAGCAGTGTCATCGTGGAAGGAGCCAAGTCGGCTGAACCACCCAGTAACCAGGGAACCTGTTCCGCAAGCCCATTGAGAACTTGGCCAGAAGAGACTCGCGTTGCCAGCCCCTTCTCATCCGGGTCAAAAACTGGCAATGAAGAATCCCAGCCTGCTGGTAAATCTCCGCACCAGATTGCTTCCAATTGCTGCAGCTGTTCGGAAGCAATCTCTCGATATTGACTCAACCGGGACTGCCAGGCTGCGTAACTTGCCGCTCCACGGGCCCCAACACCCTCGGAAAAGTGTGCCGGCACTTCTTCCGGAACCAGGAATTGCACATCGGCTGGCCAGCCGTAAGCCTCCTTAGTCAACCGCACCTCGTCTTCACCGAGCGGTGCGCCGTGAGCACTGTGGCTATCCGCCTTATTCGGAGATCCATACCCGATCACGCTGCTCAAGATGATCAGCGTAGGACGATCTTCTGTCTCCTGGAATGTTCGCAGCGCCTGGCGGATGGCGTCCAAGTCGTTGGCATCATCAACTTGCAGTGTCTGCCAGCCCAAACCTTCGAAACGGGTAGCAACCTGTTCACTAAATGCCAGGTCAGTCTCCCCCTCAATCGTGATTCGATTGTCATCATAGATCCAACACAGGTTCGACAACTTAAGGTGTCCTGCCAGGGAAGCGGCTTCACAGCCAATTCCCTCCATGATGTCACCATCACTGCAAACCGCATAAGTATCGTAGCCAAATAATTCCAAGTCGGACTGGTCGTAGCGGCCTGCCAGCCAGCGGGCTGCGATCGCCATCCCGACGCTGGTTCCCACTCCCTGGCCCAGTGGGCCGGTGGTCATTTCAATACCAGCGGCTTCTCCGTATTCTGGATGACCTGCGCACGGGCTCTCCAATTGACGAAAATTTCGAATGTCCTCCAGCGAAACAGACGGACTGCCCAATCCCTCACCTGCTTCATCAACGGCCTGGACGCCGGCAAGATGCAGCATCGAGTAAAGCAGCATGGATGCATGACCGCAGGACAAGATAAAACGATCCCGGGCAGGCCACAGGGGGTGCTCCGGATCGTAATTCAAGAACTCATTCCATAAGACATAGGCAACCGGGGCCAGCGCCATCGGAGTCCCCGGGTGCCCACTGTTAGCCTGCTGTACAGCATCCATCGACAACGTACGAATCGTATTGATGGCTAACTGTTCGATCTCGTTGACGGTTAAAGACATAAACCAACTTTCATCTTGTTTGACTAGTGACTCTCTGCGGCTGCATCATTCATAATTCGAGCGTAAATTTTTTCCAGCGTCGGCCACTAAACTACCAGACGTACCTCGCAGCTTATTGATTATTACATTCCCGGTTTTTCAGTCTAACGGCTCACATTACCGAACGTCAACGGACCG
>JAYGDG010000762.1:0-3356 GCA_046583015.1 Pirellulaceae bacterium
ACGCGGCGCCTCGGGCTTCAAGTCAAACATGTCCTGGTGAGGTGGGCCACCGACCAGGTAGATCAGGATGACCGACTTGGTCGATTTGCGAATGCCAGCGGCTGCTTCCGAGGCGAGTAGTTGTGGCAGCGTGAGGCCGGCGGCACCGAGGGCGCCGATCTTCAAGAAATTGCGGCGCGACAGTCCGTCGCAAAATTGTTTTTCCCGGTCAGCGGGATCGAAGATGGTGAGCATTGTGAGTACCCTTCTATTGAAAATCAGCAGTCCGTTGCTGGCAAGTGACCTTTGACAGTCAGGCTCAGTATAGCAGTCGGCAAAAAACGGTGCCAGTTTAAGTTTTTTCGCCCACTACGCTATGGATTGTCCGAACCGGCGAGTTTCTGCAGTTTCTGGAGCCCCTGGTGGACCGTTTTTAGATTACCCACCAGGACAAACGTTTCAAAGGAGTGGTTTCCCGTGGCGATGCCAGCTTGCCGGTTTCGCATCCGAAACACACAGTTCCACTTGACGACTTTGGCAGCGAGAAAACGAAAGCGTCCATAGCCGATACTTTCCAGGTCAGGGCGTTTCGTTTCGGGTGTAAAACATCCCATGGCAAATCGACCGTCGGGTGTCGACAGGACGACTGGCAGCGGTTGTTCGCCCGGGCCATCAGAGAGTCTTTCGAGTTGAGAGGAAACCGGGTTGAATTTCCAGAAGCGAGAGAATGTTTCCGGCAGGTATCCCGTGACCGCTTCGAAAACAGCGACGCGGTGTTCTTCTTTGGGCGGGACCTGGAAAGTCACTTGATAACGAATCACCTGGGGCATCTCGCGGTAGCCGATTTCCACGCGTTTGGTCAGCAGGTGGTCGGAGAGAACACGTCGGTTTTTGGCCAGCTGGGCTCCCGACTTGTCTCCCGGGGCCAGCCAGAAAGCCATTTGCGTGGTGCTTTGGAGCCAGTTCTTGCCGGCAGTCATTTTTAATAGCTTGCTACTAGAGCGGGGCCCGGCGCCATCACGACGTGAACCGGCTTCGGTAGGATTGAAGGTTTCATTCTTGATCGTAGAACCAGCGTCAAAATTGCTTGCTGATTGAAGCTGTCGACCGTGATCCGCGCTGTCAATAAACTGCTGACCGTTCCAGGTCAGCGAGTCAATGGCCCCAGCCAGCCTGGAGGTTGTGCGGATGACGATTTCCGACGGTCCGGCCGGTGCCCGAATCACGACGTTGGCCTGCACGGGAGGTTTTTGAGCAGTCGTCCAGTTTAGGGGCAGCATGGTAGCCCAAAAAAGGGTGAAGAGAACGACACGAGGGTTTTGATGATTCACGGGCCACTTGTTTGTTGGATTTGCGGTCAGGTAACGGTAGCGTATTCCACGCCGGCCAACATCCAATATACTACATCTTATGTTCCGTGTTACTTGTTACCTGACGACCGTTATTTTCTTCCTGGGTCCGCGGAGCGGACAAGCGGAGCCTGTTGATTTTAGTCGTGATGTGCGGCCCATCCTGGTAAGCAAGTGTTTTGCCTGTCACGGTCCGGATGATGAAGCCAGGGAGGCAGAACTGCGTTTAGATACGCTCTCCGGTGCCACGGCCGTCCACGACGGGCGGCAAGCGGTGAAACCGGGTAAGCCGGCAGCCAGTGAATTAATCCGTCGCATTACCAGCCAGGATCCGGAAGTTCGGATGCCGCCACCGGTTGAAGGGAAGCGACTGGCGGCCGAGCAGATCGAGTTGTTGTCTCGGTGGATCAAGGAAGGGGCAGATTTCCAGACCCATTGGGCTTTCCTGCCCCCCCAACGGGCCGACCTGCCTGTCGTAACAGAAGATGCCGCTTGGCCGCAGAATCCGATCGACCATTTTATCCTTGCCCGCATGAAGCAGAATGGCTTGCAGCCGGCCGCCAGGGCCGATCGCTATACGCTGGTACGACGTTTGTACCTGGATTTGATCGGTCTGCCCCCCACCGTTTCAGAAGCTGATGCGTTTGTCTATGACCGCAATCCCGAGGCCTACAGCAACCTGGTGGATCGTCTGCTCAATTCAGAGCACTACGGCGAGCGCTGGGCACGGCGCTGGCTGGACCTGGCGCGTTACAGTGACACCAATGGCTATGAGAAGGACCGTCCTCGCTCCATTTGGCCCTACCGTGATTGGGTCATTAAGGCCCTCAATGATGACATGCCTTTTAGCCAGTTTTCGATTGAACAACTGGCCGGCGATATGCTTCCGCAGGCAACCGAGAGCCAGCGGGTGGCGACCGGTTTTCATCGCAACACGATGATCAATGAAGAAGGGGGGATCGATCCGCTGGAATACCGCTTTTATGCCATGGTGGATCGAGTGGCGACCACGGGGCTGGTTTGGATGGGGCTGACCGTTGGCTGTGCCCAGTGTCACTCTCACAAATACGATCCCATTTCACACAGTGATTATTACCGCTTCATGGCATTGATGGATAATGCCGAAGAACCGGATCTGAACGTGAAGCCGGCTGACATTCAAGCCCGTCGCCGACAACTTGAGCTTCAAATCGAGAAACTGGAGGCGGGCTTAGCTGAGCAGTTTCCGCAGCGCAGCGGTGACGACCCGACGCCCGAGAATCGCCGCTCGCATTTGGAGGAGAAGTTTGTCGCCTGGCTGACGAGGGTTCAACAAGAAGCGGTTGCCTGGAGCGTTATGCGGCCGGTCGAGTTGAAGACCAATTCGCCCAAACTGGAAGTGCTCGAGGATGGCTCGATCTTCTCACGAGGGGATGTGACCAAGCGAGACGTCTTTAAGTTGCGGTTTGACCTGGATGACCGGTTCAAAGAACCAGTCACGGCGCTGCGCCTGGAAGTCATGCCCGATGATCGCTTGCCAGCCGGTGGTCCCGGCCGAGCCTTTTACGAGGGCCGGAAGGGAGATTTTTTCTTGAGCGAGTTGCAAGCGCAGCTCAAAGGGAAGCCGCTTGCTTTCTCAGCGGGTTCCCGCAGTTATGGCAAGCTCAGTGTGGGGAGCGGAAATACGGATGCGAAAAATGTTTTTGATGGCGATGGCTCTACGGGCTGGTCAACGTCCGAGCGTCCGGGTCAGCCGCATCAACTGGTCCTGAATTTCGCCCAGCCAACGGTGTTACAAGGTAAGTTCGAGGTCGAGATGTTGTTTGAGCGACATTTTGTTGCCAGCCTGGGGAGATTTCGATTGTCGGCCGCATTCCAAGACGGGGTGAAGGCTAGCGCACAGCCGGTAGCCATCGAAAGACTGCTGGCAGTTGCTGAGGAAAACTGGACGGTCGGCGAGCGGGCCCAGGTAAAGAAATACTATCTTTCTGTTGCCTCTGAACTGGCAGCTGCGAGAAAACCGATTGACCAGCTGCGTAACAAGGTGCC
>JAYGDG010000775.1:0-2411 GCA_046583015.1 Pirellulaceae bacterium
GTAGCGATCACCACCAACGTTAAGCTGGTCGAGGACTTTACCCTGTGAAGACAAGACAAAGACAATGCCGGCCGCTTTCTTGGTATATCCGCCGTTGGTCATAGCCAGGATTTCCAAGCCAGGCTTACCGTCAACATCACAGAGGATAGGTGTCATGTAAGCGTGAAAGGAATCATCCAGTTCCGGTCGCAAGTCCCGTTTCCATTGAAGCTTTCCCTTTCCATCCAGGCAAAATACTTCGCCGCCAAACGTCATGCCGATGATCTCTACTTCTCCATCCCCATCCAAGTCTGCCACGTTTGGCGAATCTTCACAGGAGAGCCCCGACACTTTCCAGAGTAACTTGCCATCGGTCTCGAACGCGTAGATAGCATCGTGAGCTTCATCGCCAGCATAATTATCAACCGACTTGACGATTTCCACTTGCCCATCACCATCAATGTCGACCAGCACCGGATCGGCGCTTGATGCATTGTCGTCCGTGTCGTATTTCCAGATGGTCTTTAGTGACAGCGGGTCATAGCGAACCAGTTGTCCCTTGGAACGGTGATCGTCGCCTGAACCGGCAAACAGATCCCACTGGCCATCGTGATCCACATCCATAGCACTCGTGTAACAACCACACTGCACCCAGCCAGTTCTGCGACCAAGCACCGTCAAGTCAGCCATGTTCAGCCGGACCAGGTGTTTTGTACGAGTACCAAAGAACCCATCGAGGACCCCATCATGATCAGCATCAAGCACCACGGCCGAGTTGCCAAGCTTGCCATCTTCAGAGGTCCATTGCCGCTTAACATTACCCTCACCGTCCAACACGTATAAACGCCCAGGACTCGAGGTCGTGTAAATGATCTCCACGTTGCCATCTCGGTCCAAATCATACGCCAGGATGGACTGTTGATCTCCAGCCATCACCTTCTTCCAGCGAACCTTGCCGGTGGCAGCCTCAAGCATGGACAGTTCACGTGTTTTGCGGGAGGCAAACAAAATGCCACGTCGGCCATTGTTCTGGTAATCAACACAAGTGCCCGCCTGGCAGAAGCTCTCGTCTCCCCGTTGATACTGGATCCGCAACAACCCGCCGTTGGACGTGCGGGCCGGGGCGGGATCTCCCGCCAGCAGCGTTCCGGTCATCAGTAACAGGGTCCCAATCATCCTTTTCTCCACAACTGGCTGTCGCGGTTTGATTATAAGCAACTCCGGGCGTCAGCGGGACAACCCCAGATGATTCAAAAAAGGCCACGACTCCCTTACAATAGCGTTTTCCTTGTTAGCGAAAGGCGCCCCCTTGTGATTAACTCCGATCGGCTCCTGGAAACATTCCTCTCGATTCTGCGAATCGACAGCTACTATCCAAACGAAGATCCAGTGATGGGGCCCTTGCGGCCCAAACTGGAACGGGCAGGGCTGCAGTTGTCGACCGATGAACACCGCAACGTCCTCGGTTACTGGCCCGGGACGGGTGAACTGGCAGAGCGTGATCCTATTATGCTCTGTGCCCACACTGATACCGTCTGGCCAACCCCTGAAATGGAACCGGTGGTGCGAGACAACGCCGTTCATACGGATGGTTCCAGTGTCCTTGGCGCGGATGACAAGGCAGCTGTGGCCGCCATCGTGGAAGCGGTGGAAGCGATCACCGACGAAAGTCTGCCGCATCCACCGGTGGAAGTGCTTTTCACGGTCGGCGAAGAAGTTGGACACATCGGTTCGCGGGCCTTTGATGTCTCCAAGGCTCGTTCAAAAATGGTATTTGTTCCGGACGCCGACGGGACCGTGGGAGGTGTCATGCTGGCTGCCCCCTGGACCATTGCCATGAAAACCATTTTCCAGGGCCGAGCAGCGCACGCTGGCATGGATCCGGAAAATGGCCGCAGTGCTCTCTGCATGGCTGCTCGTGCTATTGAAACCATGAGACTGGGACGACTCGACGATGAAACCACCGCCAACGTCGGCACCTTGAACGGGGGCGAAGCGATGAACATCGTCCCACCGCGGGCCGAGATGGTCTGGCAACTGCGGAGTCTCGACCAGGGCAAATACGAACGAATCAAAGAAGAACTGCTGGCAGCCTGCCGTGCCGCTGCAGAAGCTTTTGGCGGAACCGTCGAGTTTGAGCAAGTCGGGGGAACTCAAGGCTTTCGCTTCGACGAGGACGATCCGATTATCGTGCGGGCGAAATCAGCCATTGCAGCCTCCGGTATCGACCCCTGGACATCGGTCACATGTGGCGGCAGCGACGCCAATGAGTTCAATGACCACGGACTTCCTGCCGTCGTGATCTCTGTCGGTTACCTGGACATTCACACCAACGAAGAATCGATGCCACTGGATCAGTTGCACCAGTTAACAGACGTCTGCTGTTCATTGATGCTGGGAAAATAGCAGGACATTATTCTTTCAGGTACTTG
>JAYGDG010000865.1:0-5407 GCA_046583015.1 Pirellulaceae bacterium
TGTCGCGGACGGGGTGATTCCGGAAGAACAAGGTGAAGACCTCGTGATTGTTTGCGGCGTTTTTATTCATCCCGCCGCTGAAGATAACCAGAAGATCTATGAATACAACTACCAAGCAACCAAGGATGCGATTGCAAGCGCCATGAACGGGACCCCAACTGCGGCAGATATGCTTGCCGGTAAGGATGCTGCGGCGCATCCATTTAAGGGATTCTAGAACCGACCGCCTGTCGGCTTAGCAGAGTCGATGGCTAATGCCTTGCATCACCTTGTGGCGTAAACACAGCAGGTGAGGCAGGCTCGTGTGAACTGTAGACGCCCACCTTTTCCTGTTGGGATTGAGTGGGCGTTTGCATAGTCGAGAATTATAATACGTAGAAATGCCAGTAACTATTCTGGCTAATCAATGCCCAGCAACGCGTGGTGTCGCCATGGAAAAGCCGAAAATATTGCTGCAACTCGATTCCAACCCACAGGCTTGCCCATTTGATTCTGTGGTTGCGATCGATGCAGGCGTTGATCACCTGCTGCAGTATCATGCAGTCGAGCCTGCTCAAGTGCAGGGGCTTGTGCATAACGCCATGTTTCCGCGCACCGAGAGTTTAGATCGAACCGCAATCTTTGTCGGTGGCAGTGATGTGGCTGCCGGTGAACGGTTGTTGCAAGAGGTGACAGACAGTTTTTTTGGTCCCATGCGAATTTCTGTGATGATGGATGCCAACGGTGCCAACACGACAGCAGCAGCAGCTGTGCTGGCCGTTAGTCGCCATGTTGACTTGTCGCAGTCAAACTGCCTGGTGCTGGCAGCAACGGGACCAGTGGGACAACGGGTTGTTCGCCTGCTGGCTCGACAAGGGGCGCAGGTGCGAGTTGCATCACGGCAGAGAGAACGAGCTGAAAGCGTTTGTCAGAGGGTGGCAGAGGCCCTCTCGTCAACTCAGCTGACTCCTGTGCAAACCGCTGATGTAGAGGAACTGACGGGTGCTATCGACGGAGTTGATGTTGTGGTGGCCGCGGGCGCGGGGGGAGTTGCGTTGCTGCCGGAAGAAGTGCGCAATTCGTCTGATTCACTAAAAGTGGTTATTGACTTGAATGCGGTGCCGCCCCTGGGTGTGGAAGGCTTGGAGGTGACTGCCAAGAAAGTAGAACAACATGGTGCCATCTGCTATGGGGCAATTGGGGTCGGGGGAACCAAGATGAAGATTCACTTGGCAGCGATCCAGAAACTGTTCACCACGAATGATCTGGTTTTGGACGCCGACGAGATTTTTGCGATCGGCCAGGAACTAGAGGTGAATTAACGTTTCATTGCGAACAACGTACCCAACAGGATCGAGATTCCGCTGATCCACATAACCAGGTTCTTGCGTCGTCGCCATTGTGATTTCTCTTCTGGTGTACGTTGTTTTAGTTCAAATTCCTGTCCCCGAACGGCAACTGTTTTGACAGGTTCCAGCAGAGCAATTTGAGGCGTATTGCTGTCGGAGGCAAGGGATGTACCGTCTGCTGCAGACAGGTCGATGCCGGCAAACGGGTCTTCCGCAGACGACGATGAATTGGCAGCAGCGACCGAGGCAGGAAGTAAATGCTCAACCGTTGCTGACTTGCCGGTTGGAGAAATATCCGCCGACGGTCTACTGGCGGGTTCTTCCTGGCTGGGGGAGCCTGCACTTACCCCCGGCGGCAACAGTGACTCGACCGCTTGTGGGTCGGACTGAGCGGTGACTGGCTGCTCGACGGTTGGCTGTGGAAGTTGACTGGCTGAGGAAGTGGATGGAGACGGTTCTGGGACAGCTTCTGTAGGCTTGGTTGGTGCCGTAGGTGTTACCGCTGGCGACGGAGTTTCGACCGTTTCAGCAGTACTAGCCGCTGTTGTAGAAGCGGGCATACTGTTGTCAGGTGGTTCGGCCGCCGGCGAATCCGGTACGTAGCCAGGTGGAAAAAGGTCGGCATTGTTTGGGGCAACGGGTGAAGCTGATTTTTTTCGGGATCGCTTTCTGGGGCGTTTTGATTTCTTTTCAGACTCTGGACTGCTTGTGGTCGAGGATGACTCACTCGTGTTGCTAGGGGTATCTTGTTTGGGAATATCAATGATCTTACTGCAATGCGGGCAGTAGACCTGAGATGACTCCTGTTGCGTGTCAATCTGGAATACACCGGAACAGAGGGGACACGCGAATGAGATAGAGTTCATTGCTCGCCTGGAGTAAGGTCTTCGGATCGAGAGCCTTTGTTATCGTAATCAATCGATGCAGTTGGTCCAACGGGTGACCCGTTGGGAAGTGAAGATCGCGGTAGTTGCCGCACTGATACTATGTTAGCAACCTCAATCAGTTCCTGCGGTAGGATGCTATGCTGAACCGAGAGTTCCGAGTCAATTTAGGTTCCCATCAGGTTGTCAGCGATCGACGCTGGACACTTAGCAGCCTCCATCGAGCGACAGGAGCGGGGATGCCAGTCTTGTTCTAACTAGCCACGGCCTAAGCCGAGAAAGAAACTAAAGTGCTGGATCTGATCGGTAGAAGCATAATTGATGGGAACTGCAAAGTCGAGTGCCAGCGGTGCGGGGCCCAGCATGGGGACGGCTATTCTCAATCCAAAGCCTGGACTGACCCGAAAACTTTCCGAGTGCATTGCGATATCTTCTTCAACCGTACCCAGATCACAGAAGGCAACACCCTTGAGCATGTCATCAGCTGTCACAGGAAACATGTATTCAATAGAAGTGATAAACTTGAAATCTCCACCAACGACGACATTACCGTTGACCGGTGATGCTCCACGAAAATCGAATCCTCGGATCGTGGAGAAACCTCCGGCAAAGAACCGCTCATAAATGGGTGTATCGGACCCTGAGAAGCCGGCTTGCATGATGACAGATAACGTCTGTCGTCCCGATCCGTCTGCGCGTTCTTTGAGCAGGAAATGTCTCCGCAAGTCGACCTCGGCCCGTGGATAGCTAAACGTCCCGAAAGCCTGCGAGAAGGCCAATTCGATAAAATGCCCTTCGGTGGGCAGGAAGGGAACATCTCGCGTGTCGTGTGAAAGAGTAAGTTGTCCGCTGTAGAGTTCGTTGTCCCCGAGGACCTCGTCGAGTTGAGAAATCCCTAGTACACGAGGATTATGGATGGTCACGTTCTCTGCCCGCAGTCCCAGGCTAAGCGACAGGTCGTCTGTGATTCGGTAACCGAACGCGGCGCGGCCACCAAGTCTTTGTTCATACCAGTCATAGTATCGGCGATCGTAGTAAAACCCGCTGATGTTCAGGCTGATATCATGCCCACTCATCGTGGGATCTGGTATGAAATATGGATCCGTAAACATGAACATGTATCGTTGCAGGAGGTTTCCCGGGATCGCTTCAATACGAAGTCCTTGCCCCCCGTCACGGAAATCACGTCCATTGGTCAGGTCCCTCAAGCTTAACGGGATGTCACGGTAATTGAAGTTGCGTTCGTTGACCATGATTTGCCCGGTCAGTCCCGCATCTGAATTGACGCCGATGCCAAACATGAAACGACCAGTTGTCGTGTCGTTTAACTCAACATCCAAGGGAACGGTATTGATGGGGTCCTCGATCACACCAGGTGGATCGAGTTGGCCGGTAACCTCGTCCACGACCGGTGCCGTTGCCTGGGCAAGTCTAATTTCAGTGTTGTCGTCGGGACCTGGCTGCCTGGTTTGTCCCGGAGCCATCCAACTGGCCTGTTGGCCGCTCGCGGCTGTGGATAACAACGGAAGACCAGTCGTTTGACTTGCCAACTCAGGTGTGGTGCTCGCTTGCTGGTCAATGGCCGGAAGAACTGAACGTAAATCGTTAGAATGTGTTTGATTTGAAACGGTGTTCACGTCTGTCAGATATTGTCCTGAGACAGGCTGTCCCGATCGATAATGGGTATTTGAACCAGGGGTGGGGAGATCGGAAAATGTTTTCACGATGGGAGCGTACGTCGCATCTTGCCGGGTCGTGTTGTCAGAAATCTGAGTCACTGCGGGAGATTGTGTCAGCACCGCGTCTTGTTCGCCATGATCGGTCGCTTTGCTTGCCTGAGCAGGCAAAGCCGCCGGGGCAGTAGTTGCGGGATTTTGGGAAATGATACGGTCGTTGGACGGAGGGGCATAATTCAAGATCGCTGAATCATTCACTCCCGGTGTGTGACAACCCAGGGAGGCGACGAACGTGAGGAACACCAGCATCAGCATAGCCGCATGTTTGGCGAACAGGTCTCTGAAGAGATCGGGGGGCAATTTATGCATCAGTGAAGTGATTTTTTCAGTAGCGAAGTGAAGTCGGTAGTAGGCATCTACGAGGCAGTGTTGGCTGAGCGTCAGCTTAAGGAGAAGGACTCCTTTGCTGCTGCATTTCTGGACTCTGAATTATGATTCTTGGTGAAATCCCTTGGGCTGGATCGTGTTCAAAGAGTTGGGAGTGTTTTAGGCGACGTTCACTTTCACGGATCTCACGAATGTCAATTACATCACCTGGACGCATTGACAGTCGATTTAAAACAACCTCCTGGCGGGTATGGTCTGGATCTCCAGCAATGTGAATGTTGATTTTTCCAACTCGAAACTGCTCTCCTTCCCGGATCTGGTAGGAGAGATCAAGTTCTCCAGGTTCTTCACGGAATCGCGGATCTGCCTGGATGTCTGCATAGATGAAGCCCTGGCTTCCGTAGAGATTTCTCAGAAGTGCAACGTCGGTCTTCATTTTGCCCAGGTTGAAATAGTCACCAGGGCTCAACTTCAGTTTGTCTTGAATTAGCTCTTCGTTGAAAATAGTGTTTCCGACGATTGAAAGGTCTCGTACTACATAGCGGGGGCCTTCATCGATGATGAAGTTAATCGTCAGCCAGCGGCCTGAATCGTCATAGACCAATTCCCGAGCGACACGAGCCTGGAAGTAACCTAGATTTCGGTAGTAGGCCGTAAGACGCTGGATGTCTTCCTCGATGACATCACGGCTGACATTGCCTCCGAAAAAGTACCGCAAATATCCTGGCTTGGATTTTATTTGCGTCTTTAACCTGCCGTTGGATACAAGGTCTGGGTTATTGCCGATGAAATTAATCTGGTGGATCCGTTCCCGGTGACCTTCGCTAATATAAAACACTGCCCGACGATCACCAGGCTTGCTACCTTCCATTAAATTGACACGGACTTTTGGGTATCCTTTGGAACGATAAAAATCCAAGATCGTCCGACGGGCATCGTCAAGAACATAGGTGTTCAGTGCGGTACCGGGTTCCAGGTTCGTTTGTTTTTGAAGTTGTTTGTCAGAGATGCCGCGATTACCAAGATAGAGCACTTGTTCGATCGTCGGTCGTTCGAACACTTCAAAGCTAACGACGATACCTTCTGGAACACGCCTTGTGAACGTCCGCACGTTACGAATTAATCCGGACCG
>JAYGDG010000902.1:0-1666 GCA_046583015.1 Pirellulaceae bacterium
TCTGAGGCACTACTTTCAATTGATAACGACCTTCATCGCTCCCGCAACTTGTGAGCAGGAAAGCAGCGAATAGGGCTCCGATAACAGCGTTGCTTCGATTTGGTTTCTTAATGACGGCATCGTAGAGAACCCTCAAGCAAACACTAGCTAACTCAGCGCCAGACGATGCTCAATGCAGCCCAAGATGCAAGACTTCCACCTCTTCTGAGTCTTCGAAAAGAGCCGTCTAAATGAGCAGCATGTCTGAGCTATGAAACTCGTCCCGATTGCCCTTTGCGCTGTTTCGTTGGTGCTTTGTTACGGCACCGTACGTTCCCGGCACCGCACGTTCGCTAGTAGCCTGCATCCAGCTTCAAACCAGGACTCATGGCAAGGCCGTATGTAGCGCCTGTGTCCAGATGCAGGAGCTGGAGGTAGATGCTATTGCAGGCCGGGTTGGCGGGAATGTTGTTCCAGGGGATAGAGGCCCCGGCGGCAGGGAGAGGAAAGCCAAACACGACGAATGGATTTACAAGTAGCGTCCCACCGAGCAGGGGCGCTGACACCGAACTCAGACCAATCACCAGCATCGCAGAGGCCGAGGCACCCGAGGCGTTGGACATGTTCACGTTTATCGAGGTCGCAACCTTGGGTGCGGCGCTGGCGGCGAGAGTTGGGATGCCGTTCAGCCCGGCCAGGCCGGCGCCGTAGTTGCTTGCCGACGCAGGGCACCCAACGATGCCGACGACATCATTGTACGTCGCACCAATGCGGATCTCGTCGATCTTCTGGCCGTCTTTGTACAGAAGAGCCACCCTGTCGAAAGTGATTTGATTGACGTTCGCAATGTTGTTCACCTGCACGACTGCACCCATGGTGAGGGCCGCGTCCGGAGCGTAGAGGGTGAGCGTTTCGTCTGCGGTTCCTACTCCCCATCGCACGTGGCCGACGACCAGTGTTGGGCCTGGGGTTCCGTCCACGGCTGACCCAGAATCTGGACCGTCAGTGCCGCCGCCGGTCCACCCCATAGCGGTGGCATCACCGGTATTGTAGCCAAGGAACCCGAGCCCTTCACCGCCACCGGGACCAGTTAGGTTCCAGTCGCTGGAGCCGAAGCTGCCATTACCAATGGAGAAGCCAAGTTTGCTGGTGGTGCCGTTGGCCGAGCCTTCGATAACGACGCTGAACCACATTTCAGCGCCGTCGTCCAAGAGTCCCGCAGCCAGGAGGGTGCTTCCGAACTTGCGAAAGGATGCGCCCCAATACTTGCCATGACCGTCGCCGGCAGCGTTTCCTGCCACAGGCAGGGAGCCGTAGCTCAAGCCCGGACTGATGATGCTGCCATAACCATTCTTCTGGCCCGTATTGTCCCACTGAGTGCCACCCCAGCCCGTCCCGCCAGCGGAGGTGTTCAGGTTGTGGAGATTGTAAGTGCCAGCGGCGTAGTCGAAGCTCTCCCCGATCTTGAGCTGAGCCTGTAGCGAACTGCTGAACCCGAAAAGAGCCAGGCCACCAGCAAGCGCTGCTGCCGCTATTTTCTTACTGAATTGATTCTGCATCATTCTTCATCTCCCAAGATCACGCGATAAAGCGAATCTGCACGGTGATTACCGGAAACCTTGTCGACGGCCTTAAACCCGCATCAGAGCGGGGTCATAGGCAGCAGTTTGGCGCACCCTTGATTTTC
>JAYGDG010000561.1:0-4478 GCA_046583015.1 Pirellulaceae bacterium
ACCATCGGCCAGAGCCTGATCGATCATCTGGTTCTCAGGGTAGAAGCTCAAATCGTTGATTCCCTTGACCTTCTGTTGGAGACGGCCTCGTAAATCCCTCAAGACCGTGGCGAACTGCGGGTTCGCAGCAAGGTTCCGTACCTCGTGGGGATCTTTTTCGACGTCGAAGAGCAATTCCACCGGTTTTGGACGGAAGAACTGTGACTGGCTTTTGTTCAGCTTGCCCTCCCGGTAGAGATCCCGCCACTCGCTGAAGGCGAGCATCCGGTAGCGATAGTTGTTTTGCAACGAGTCAGGATAGTAACACTCGTAATTGCGGATGTACTTGTATTTGCCTTTACGGAGGCTTCGGCAAAGCTCGTATTTTTCGTCAAAGCGATCGGCATAGCCGAATGTTTCGTCCCGTTCTTCAAGGCCTGAGACACCCTTGCCGAGAAACGGTCTGCCATCCATGGAATCAGGCACGTCGACGCCAGCCAGGTTGAGGACCGTGGGGGCGAAATCAATGAAACTGACAAATCCCCCTTGCCGTGTCCCCGGTTTAAGCCTGATAAGATGCTGCCATTTGTCGGGTGCCCGAATGACGAGGGGGACATGCAAACCGGACTCGTAAATATAGCCTTTGCTGCGAGGTAAGACACCGCCATGGTCACCAAAGTAGAAGATGATCGTGTTTTCGAAGAGGCCATCGGCTTTGAGTTGTTTTACGATCTGAGAAACTTGCTGGTCGATGGCATGCATGCGGTCGTGATAGCGCGCGTACGTGTAACGGAAGGTAGGCGTGTCTGGATGGTAGGGAAAGATGTTGACATCTTTAACGTTCGTGGTCAGGCCACCCTTTGCCATCGTTTGGCGATTAAAATGAAGTGAACTTTCGTGTGACACGGCGGTCGACTGCATGTGAAAGAAGGGGGTCTCGGGATTTGGCCGATTCTCCCAGGAGGCTTTGCGAGATGTTTCGTTCCAGACGTTCTTAACCTTCACGTTGTAATCTGTCTTAACTCGGTTGGTGCAGTAATAACCGGCTTTTCTGAGGTAGACCGGGAACATGCTGGCACCGGCAGGCAACAGGGCGGGAGTGATCTTGCGATGGTATTGAAAGCCAATGCGGGGGGCGAGCATGCCAGTCATTAGCGTGGTCCTGGCGACTGAACAGACGGGGCTACAGGAAAAAGCGTGGTCAAAGATAACGCCCTCCTTGGCGAGCGCTTCGATTTGAGGCGTGGCACCCAGTGGCGCGCCGTAGAGACGCAAATAGTGCATGGAGTTGTCTTCGGAGAGGATCCAAACGATGTTGCGATGCTGCTGAGCCATTAATCCGCTGACGCCGCCAAGGGAGATGGTAAGAAACAGAAGAAGAATGCGTGTCATCGTAGGAGAATCCATTGGAAAGAGTGAAAGGATTTCGTGAGGCGTTACAGGTCCGTGGGGTGAATCCTGGCGACGGCAGCAGCGCTGCTGGCAACAAAATACCCCAACGGCTTGTCCTGCAGGTCCGTGATTAGCCACACGTGTTGAGCATAGCTTCGCTGCGTTTTCGTCGTGAGAGCTGCCACTGCGCCGTAGGAATGCCGGCCACCGCCACCATCGACCCACCATAACTTGACCTCCTTGCTAAGTCGGTTGTCGAAAGTCACCGACGTGTTCTTGCCACCACCCGAGTGAGGAATATCCTTGACCAGCGAGTAAGGGACGAACGCTATGGTGAATTTTGGGGCTGGTGCGTCATCCTGGGGGCGAGCGTTGTTCGGTGCCAGCAAGCTAATCATGATAATCACTAAGACAGCTGGCAGGAGCCGCGTGAACATCTGTGGCGTGCCTCGTGGGTAAGCGAAGGGGCAGGGTAGCCGTCGTGAACACGATCTATCTTAGCAGAAAATGCGGCACCCGCGTGCGAGTTGAAGTCCTGGGATGGTTGCCAGCGTGAGGGGATTATGGCAAGCTCTGAGGGAGCAATACATCACGACGAGACAACGGGACGGCAGGACGCGAATGTTTATACGACGTATGTGGGCGCTGCTGGCAAAGGACCGCCGCTTGATGGTAGGGTCCGTGGTGGCAGGCCTGGTTTTCACAGGACTGGGAATTTTTCCGCCGCTACTGGTCCGGCAAATGATCCGTCGCTTAGAGGGCTCGACGGCGACCCGTAGCTTCCTGGTCCTGGGACTGTTGGTGGCTGGGATCTACGTGTTACGTGGTTGTGCTCGATACATTTACGGGCTCTTCTCACACGTGGCCGCTTACCGCACGCTGCACCGCTTAACGAACCGGGTCTACCAGCATCTACAGGGGATGTCACCCTCATTCTTCGATCGCAATCATAGTGGCAACCTGGTGGCTCGCACGATGGGAGACGTGGAGTCGATTGAAGACTTTATCGCCCATGGCATCCCAGAAACCATGCTGGCAATCGTGATCCCGATCACGATGAGCGTAGTGCTTTTCATGATTAACTGGCAGCTCGCCTTGATCGCGCTGATTCCCTTGCCGATCGTGGCGGTCATGGTCTATGTGATTGCCACTCGTACTCGCAACACCTGGCGCGGGGTGAGGAGGAGATTCGCAGAAGTATCGGCTCGTTTGCAGGATTACCTGGCAGGCAGTTCAGTGATACAGTCGTTTGGGCGTGAGCGTGAAGTGGCGGAAAGGCTTTCCCAGCAGAGTCGGGAGTATTCGGACCGCATCATTTACGCAAACCGCTGGTCGCTTGTCCCCGCCGGCGTTATTGAAATGGCCAGTGGTTCCGGACTGGTGCTGGTGGTCATTGCCGGGGCCTGGATGGTGAAGACGCCAGCCGAGGGTGGGATGAACGTGGAAGTGGCCGACCTGGTGGTCTTCCTGATGTACCTGGGACAGATTTTTCTGCCCTTCTTGAGGCTGGCGAATCTTACCGATAATCTGCAGAAAGCTGCGGCCAGTGCGGAACGCGTATTCGAACTGTTGGACCTGGAAACCGAGGTTTCCGATACGCCTCTGGCAAAAGTGCCTCAGTCACCGCAGTTCGATATTTGTTTTGAGCAGGTGCAGTTTTCTTACCAACAGGGCGAACCAGTGTTGCGAGCAGCATCGTTCAATGTGGCGGAAGGAGAGATCGTGGCACTGGTTGGCGAGACGGGTGTTGGCAAGTCGACCGCCTGTCACCTGCTGATTCGCTTCTACAACCTGGACAGCGGTATCATTCGGCTAGGCGGAGTTGACATAACGCAGTTGCCACTGGCGTATCTGCGTCAGCAGGTGGCCCTGGTTTCGCAGGATATCTTCCTCTTCGAGGGTAGTATTCGTGAAAACCTACTCATAGGAGCTCCCGAGGCGACCGATGAGCAATTGCAGGCTGCGGCCCGGGCGGCTCATGCGGAAGAATTCATTCTCTCTTTCTCAGATGGCTACGATACGCTAGTTGGCGAACGGGGCATACGACTCTCCGGTGGACAAAAACAACGCATTGGTATCGCCCGGGCGTTACTCAAGGATGCCCCAGTCTTGTTGTTAGATGAAGCTACCAGCGCGGTTGATGCAGAGACAGAACGATCAATCAAGGAAGCGGTGCTGCACCTCGTTGAGGGGCGAACGGTGCTGATCGTAGCACACCGTCTCTCAACCATTCGAGCGGCGGATCGGATCGTCATGCTCGAAGACGGGAAAGTCGTCGAGACAGGGTCCTATCAATCACTCGTGGAAGCCGATGGAGCGTTTGCGAAACTGTGTGCCCTTGGGGTTGAGAAACTCGTCTAAGGGCACTTTCCCAGCGTGGGAAGTGCTTAGCGCTGATGCCAGGGTTCGTTTAACGGTTTGGCACCGTTGAGTTCTCCATAACCGGCTCCTGTCGTGCCTGCGGGGTCGGGTCCGCAATAACGGGGGTCGATTGGGTCGGCCAGCGGTTGCCAGCGGACGTCACCGGAAAGCCTGGTGCGCCCGAGTTCGGATCGATTGTCCAAGGATCCGTGTAGCAGCTTCATCGAGAAGATGATCAGGTCGCCGGCACGAAACTCGGCCGTCAGCAGGCGTGTATTGCGCTGCTGGGCGAGCAGGGTGGGATCTTCCATTAATTGGACCAGCGGCGTGTCATTGGACTTGTAATCTACGTCTTGGGCTTTAGTGATTAGGTCCTCGAATTGGTTAGAGCCTTCGACAACGACTAAGGGACCATCCTCCAACGAGATGTTACCCAGAGGTGTCCAGGCAGTATAGATGCGATCGGACCCGCGCGCAAAAAAGGGATGGTCATAGTGCAGGTGGGTGGAGCGACCAGGTATCGCGGGACGCAGAAACAGGTAGTCGTGTGGATGCGCTGGTTCGTCGAGGATGGTTGACATGACCTCCCGGATGCGGTGGCCGTGACTGACTCGCCGCAATGCGGGCCCTTCACTGACGGACTGCCAGAAATCCCCAAGATCCGCACAGCGATCGTGCCGTTGACTCTCGCCAGTGTAGATGCCATCTTCCACCGGCGATTGGATTTCCCCAACTTCCGAGAGTCG
>JAYGDG010000062.1:0-2121 GCA_046583015.1 Pirellulaceae bacterium
AACACGTTCATGTTTATTTAAATCAAGACGCGCCCCCAAGTCCTTCAAAGCAGCAATTGCATCAGGGTGGTCGTCACCAGGCTCACCTTCCTCAGACTCTTCCTGGGGCGTCTTTTTATTCTCCGGAACCTCCGCCACAGCTTCAGCAGAACCATCCTTATCAGATTCGTCCCCGTCTGACTTGGCTTCCGCTGGCTCGGCAGCTTCCCCGCCCTCACCATCTGACTTGGTATCCGCCGACTCATCATCTTTGGATTCGTCTTCGCTGGCATCAGCCTCCGCTGCATCTGACTGATCCGACTCACTCTGCTGGTCTGTCCCCAAGCCAGCCGTAAAGTCTTCAGCCTGCTCATCGGTATCCGCATCGTGTTCTTCAGCAACCATCTTCATCCTCACTGAGAAAGCTATTATGGGCACTCGTTTTCCGTTCACACCAGCCTAACAGACTCGTGCTTGCGCGTCATTAGCCGGAAAACTTTTCTGCCAAAAAGCCGGTAACAAAACTGCTCATCCCGATGGGCCTAGTGGCGATTATTGGTGCCCTGGATTTAGTGATCGAAGTCCACGTCCAATCGCACATCCTCAGCAACTTGTTCAAATGGCGTCTCACCAATAAACAAGGCACCCGCCTGGGACTGCTGCTGTAATTTCTCCGCTGACATATTTTCCGCAGCGGTCGTCACGATCAGAGAGACTCGACCTTCCCAGGGCATTAAGAGCGGGCACGTCACCTGGGCCGCTGCCGTCGTTTTCCAGACTGCTTCCACCTGGCCACTCTCGAGACCATATTGTCGCGTTTCTCCGTGTGGCGCATGGTTTGGATTGTAGAGTGCCACGATCACGCTCTGGCCGTCCGGTGTCATCACCATTCCATCGGGGAACAATTCCTGATCTCGCAGATCAATCACCACCGTTGGCTCGCTCAACGTACCCGCCCGGGCATCGAACTGGTAGTGCACAACGGTCTGTGTCGGTGAATCAATATCCCACAAGTTCCAGCCATCACCGCTGGGCGTCATCACTTTCCCGTTGGAACAGACCTGGTCGTCACGTAAACGAATCAACTGCCGGTCGGCAAGCCGCCAGAAATAAAGGCCTGCCTTCTGCTCTTGGAATTGAAGATCCTTCGTGCCAAAGATAATTCCCTCGGGAAAGGCAGCTCCATCATTGATAATAGTCCCCGATACGTCCGCATCGACCTCGGCGCTGATATCTTGGGTCGCACCAGTCGACAAGTCGATCAATTGGATCCGCCGTTCAACCCCCACTACCATGACCGCCGGGTTCTGCGTGGGAAAGGCAAAACCGGGTCTCCCCGACAGGGGCCAAGTGCGATTTTCCTGGCTGGATAAATCGAACAAGTTGAACGATCCCTGCTCAGCATCCGGGCCATCCTGGATGACCACCCAGCTGAATTGTGACGCGTTCTGCTGAATGGGCCCCTCGGGCAGATAGCGAAGTGCCGCATCGGCGGGGAGGTAGAGCACCTCCGTTTCAAAAACCTGCACAGGGCACCTCACATTATCCGGGAAGCATCACGCGTCCACCGCTGGCCACGATCGTCTGTCCGGTCATAAAGCTGGATTCTTCACTCAACAAAAACCTTGCCACGGCAGCAATCTCCTCGGGACGACCGATGCGTCCCAGCGGAGTCGCCCCGATGATCACTTCATGGACTTCGTCTGAAAGCGTGTGAGCCATTTCCGTTTCCGTGAGACCCGGGCAAACACAATTCACGCGGAGATTATCGCCAGCCCAGGCCTGGGCCATGCAACGCGTCATGGCAATCACCGCTGCTTTAGAACTGGAATAAGCCACCTGGTTCTCTCGTTCTCGCAAACCGGCAATCGAGGAAAAGGTTACGATGCGTCCAAATCCACGCTTGATCATCTCATCCTTGACCGCGTAAATCATGCTAAAAGTACCGTCCAGGTTGATATTGTGCGTGGTTTTCCAGCGATCCCAGGTCATGGCATTGGCAGATCCGGGAATACTAATTCCAGCAGCGGTCACCAGCATATCAATGGGCCCCAGTTGCGCGCGTGTGCTGGCCACAATCTGCTCTGCCGACTCGGGAGTGGAAACATCACCCGGCACGATCACTCCCTGCCCACCAGCGGA
>JAYGDG010000075.1:0-2638 GCA_046583015.1 Pirellulaceae bacterium
GTCATCCCCGTCGCTGGCCAAGCATGGCGCAGCAAGTGGCCCAGTGATCAGTGTCACCGTCAGCAGAATCAGGAAACGAGAAACGGGGCGCGGCACCGACTTATCTCTCCCTCAAATCAGAACGGGCATCCCCATAAAATGACGAATAGCCCCCCCGAGATCGTTCCCAGAGGGACAATTGGCCTGGGGAGGGAAGAGCGGTTCTCCCCTCCCCAGGACGTTTCGTCCACTGCCCGTCTCAATCGCAGATAGCGTGAGGGGCAGTTATTTCTCCAAAGGATTCTTTGGAACTAGTCTTTCTTGGGTCCGCCCGTTGGTGCCGGAAAGTTACCATCTGGATGCAGGTAGGTACTGTAAGAATCCGGGGAAACCAGGCCGTCACTCGAGTTCACGATGCGGAACTGACCATCCTTGAGGATCTCACCAATGTATACCGGCTTAAGCGTGTGCTGGTTGCTGGCATGCATTTTCTTCTTGCCACCCGGGGAATCGAATTCCAAGCCATAAACGGCTTCACGCACTTTGTCCACATCCAGCGAACCTGCTTTTTCCACTGCTGCGGCCCAAACATAGACGCCAAAGTAGGCAGCTTCAATCGGATCGTCCGTCACACGATCATCACCAAATTTGGCCTTGAACCCTTTGACAAACGTATTGTTCTCTGGAGTATCAATGCTCTGGTAGTAATTCCAGGCAGCCAAGTGACCGACGAGTGGCGGAACATCCATGGCTCGCAGTTCGTCTTCAGCAACCGAGAACGCCATGATCGGGCAATCAGACGATGACAGACCCTGGTTGGCAAATTCCTTGTAGAACGGAACGTTGCTGTCACCATTGATCGTGGAAAGGACGCAGGCATCGCCACTAGCAGCGAATTCCTTGATCTTACCGACAATCGTCTGGTAGTCCTGATGATGGAACGGTGTGTATTCCTCAATGATGTTCTCGTCCGGTACCCCTTCACTCTTCAAATAGGCCTTGAGAACCTTGTTGGCCGTACGGGGGAAAACGTAGTCCGTACCGAGCAGGTAGAACTTCTTGTGCAAACCGCCGTCTTCACTTCGCATGAACTCGGCAGCCGGAATCAACTGCTGATTCGGGGTCGCTGCCGTGTAAAAGACGTTCAACGACTGTTCTTCACCTTCGTACTGAACCGGATAAAAGAGCAACGCGTTGTTCTCTTCAAACACGGGCAGCACCGACTTGCGGCTCACTGATGTCCAGCAGCCAAAGGTCACGGCTACCTTTTCAGTCAGGATCAGGTCCTTCGCCTTCTCAGCAAACAGGTCCCAGTCACTGGCCGGATCAACCGCTACTATCTCGATCTTCCTGTCTAAAACACCACCCTTGGCGTTGATCTCTTCAACCGCCGGTTCGACCGCATCCTTGAGCGATGCTTCGGAAATAGCCATGGTTCCACTGAGGGAGTGAAGCACGCCAATCCTGATCGCAGGCTTTGCTTCTTCATCACCACCTTGATCACCACTATCTGCCGTACCCGTATTGGTACCGCCGTTATTACTGGACGACTCATCGTCGCCACCACCACAGCCCATTACCAATAATAGGGCACACAGTAAGGTCAAAAAACTTTTGCTCACTTTCATGTTCTTACTCCCGCCTTCTTGAAAAGACAACAAAAATAGAAATCCGATTGAACGGTTTAACGATAAGTTCTCGCAACTCTCGTCTCTTACTTGCAAATGCAGTGCCAGCAAGTAGGACGATTCTCAACGGCTGGGCCTAACTTCCATGACTCACATGACTTGAGACACAATAAAAAAAATCACGATAAGGCCCGCTAAAACAGCTGCACAGAGTGCCAGCGATCCCTGCCCAGACTCTAAGCACCAGCACCCTCCCAAGACAACTTCAAAGCACCAGCGGCAGACATGCCGCTCCGGAAGCAGACCAGTCCCCCACCAGGGCAGGGGTTTTTCTGCACGGCAGGTCGACAGGCTGTATGAGCGATTTCCCAGAATTAGCCCGGGGCCCAGGAGCCAGGTGAACCGACATGAGACGGTCCAGAGGGGGCCAGGGGAGCTCTGATAGAGCTGCAGAAGGCGGGAAATGCGTCCCGGGGAGCCCAAAGCTGGGCCAAGAAAAAGAGGAGCCTCGCTCCCTTTGCAGGGAGCGAGGCTGTCCTCGAAATCGACTCTATAACATCAGTAGCTTAGTACTGAAGTTGAACACCAATCAGATGAGTATCTGACTCGTCGCCATCCAAGTCGGCATCGGAGTAGACGTACGTCACACGGGCGTTATGTCCGTGCATGACGTAGTGGAAACCCCAGTCGTTGACACGGTCAACAGCAGGGAGGTCCCGAGTGTACTCTTGGTGTCGCCAGAACGGTGCGATTCTACCAGAGACACAGCAACCGAGGGCGAATTCGCGAGCGGTCAGGTAACTGGCTTCAATCATGTAGCTGCGACCGTTATTGGCGGCAACAACGCTACCGGTCGTGTCGTAGTAAGCACCTGCGGCCGTTACTACGCCACCATTACCGAGGGTGGTTTCGAACAACACGTCGAAGCTGTACTGACGATACTGATTGACTCCAACGGAATCGTTCTGACGATGGAAGGCGTAACCAATCGCCAGGATGTCTTTTTCACCATGGTAGGTGCTGGCGTTGTA
>JAYGDG010000090.1:0-9073 GCA_046583015.1 Pirellulaceae bacterium
CAGTCCGCTCGTCAGCAAGGTCCGCTCCACCGGGTAAGCTGCCTTACCGGTCAGGAACGTCTCCTCCACTTTCGACATGAGGGCCGCCGAGTAAACCACATTCGGGTTCGGTGGCAAGTAGAAGAGGGTCGAGAGTGGTTCTTGGCGTCCCTTGATCCGGGCCGCAAACGTAAAGTCATTGACCAGGCCGTTCATCAACAGCATGGTCCCCTTCAGCCCGTCCCGGTACTCGAAACGAAAGGCAATCGGCTCCTTGACCCATTGTTGAATTTGCTCCGTGGTCGGGTAACGGTGGCTAAACGATTCTGGCTGCGCTAGCGTCTGGCTGCGACACAAACAGGAATGGAACAATTCCGGATCCCAACCACCCTGCTGCCAGGATCCTTGCTTCATGGCTTGCCAAACCGAGTCCCCACGCAAGGCCTGCATGGAAGCCACACCGGTCTCTCCACCCCGTCGCCGTTCGGCCATGCACTGGATCACCTCCAGGGCATGAAAGTCATAACTATCCAACCCTCCAATGGCCACGCACATCACTTCTTCCACCTCGGCGCCGTAGGGCATATCGACCGCCGGCATTCGCCAGGTCACCGGCAGTGACGAACCGGCCAGGAAAGGAAAGTTCATGGCCCGCGACGTCTCGGCCATTTCCTTGGCCCATTCCCACTTCCAGGACAAATGCTTGTCATTAAAAACGGGTACCGTTTTGCCATCTTTCTTAAAAACCTCCACCACCTGTTTGAAGAATTCATAACGCGGGTAGAGCTTCTGTCCAATTTCATTGCGCGGGTAATCACCGTGTTCACCGATCACCAGCACCGCATCGACGGCCAGTTCTTTCCCGCCACAGCGCAGTGCCTCGGCAATCGATCCGTAGATCGGAAAATCAAATTCCTTCGAGCGACGACGACTCAAGTCATTCTCCGGCTGCTGGTCCACGTAAGCAGCCACCACGTCAATGGGGGGTTGATGCCAGCGACCATTGTTCGGATACCCCACCAGGAAACGCTCTCCCATGTGCCAGGCATGGGAATGGTAACGCCACTCGGTCGTCACGATCGCCATCCGTTTGCGCGGTGCTGGCTGGGCCCAGGAAAAAGATGAAGCCGCCAGGGTTCCTCCCATGGCACCCAGAAATGTTCTGCGATCCAACATGGTGTTCTCCTTCAATGACAGGGTTCAAGTTGCCACCATCTTAGCCGCTTCCCACCACGCTGCGGAGTGTGCCAAACGGAGATTAAAGCCCCTTTCTTGATTTCCGGTAAAACCGTTTGCCCAGCTCAGCATGACGTTCCCAGCCGCTTATAGTACAATGGTCAAACAACCTCCTGCCCCCTGGTTTCGACGATCGACTGGAACAGGTTTACCATGCGAAGCGGCTTCTTGATTTTCATCTTCAGCGTGACAGCAATCGCAGTCACCGGTGTCGGCCAGGAAAAACCAGTTGACTTTGCCAAGGACATCTATCCGCTGTTGTCACAACGATGTTTCCAGTGCCACGGTGCTAAGAAACACGAAGGTGGGCTGCGGCTGGACCTGCGTTCGGCCGCACTGCGGGGTGGCGATTCGGGGAAAATCATCCTGCCCGGCAAGTCGGCCGACAGTGCCCTGCTCAAACGAATCCGTTCTTCCGATCCCGACGAGCAAATGCCCCCCAAGGGGAAACGACTGACAGCCGAAGAAGTCAGTCGCCTGCAGCGCTGGCTCGACCAGGGAGCCAGCTGGCCCGACGCGCTGGCCGGAAGAGACAAAAACTTGGACCACTGGGCTTTCCAGGCAATCCAACGTCCGCCACTACCAGCCGGGTCATCGCCGGCAACTCGCAACGCCATCGATCTGCTGGTGCAAACGCAGCTGACCGAAAAGGGACTTAAACCTGCCGCCACTGCTAATCCCTTTACACTACTGCGCCGACTTCACTTGGACTTGACCGGCATCCCTCCCAGCGATGAGCAAATCCGGCAGTTCATCCAGGCCAGTGCCAAAGATGCCGAAAAGGCTTACCAGCAGGCTGTCGATCGCCTGCTCAAATCGTCTCACTTCGGCGAACGCTGGGCCATGGATTGGCTGGACCTGGGCCGTTACGCAGATAGCGACGGCTATGAGAAGGACCTGCCACGTCCCCATGCCTGGCGGTGGCGAAACTGGTTAATCGATGCCATCAATCGTGACCTGCCATTTGATCAATTCACCGAGCAGCAACTGGCCGGTGACCTGTTGCCCGGGGCGACCGAGCAGGTGCAACTGGCAACCGGCTTTCATCGCAACACGCTCACCAATCGCGAAGGGGGTGTGGACCAGGAAGAATACCGCGTCAAGGCGGTGGTCGATCGTGTGAACACGACCTTAACTGTCTGGATGGGGCTGACGGTCGGCTGCGCAGAATGTCATTCACACAAGTACGATCCGATTAGCCAGCACGAGTTTTACGGACTCTATGCCTTCTTTAACAATGCCGATGAAAAAGATCTCTCCGTGGCCGCTGCGCCCCCGTTGATGGCAAAGTACCAGCAGCAAAAAGCAGCCCACGACGCCAGGCTGGCCAAGCTGCAAACCATGCTTGACCAGCAGCAAGTTGAACAGCGCAAGCGTTTCGAAGCCTGGCAGGGCAGCCTGAAAACCGACCAGACCCCCTGGTCCCCCTTGAAAATCGTTGCTGCCGAGAAAACAAGCCTGCCACAACTAAAACACCATCCCGACGGTTCCCTGTCAGTCATCAAACTCAAAGCCGGATCCTCCACGCTCGAATTATCAGGCTCGGTGAACTTGAAAACGGTCACCGCCCTGCGCATCGAAGCGCTGCTCGATGACCAGCTGCCCAACAAGGGTCCGGGCCTGGCAATCGACGGCAGCTTTTCGCTCAGCGGTATCTCTGCCACATTCAAACGTGGAAACGATGCCGCGCCCCAGCAGCTGCTGCTCGATACCGTACGGGACGAAACCAACGTGGGTAATACGGCAATCAACAGCGTGCTGCTCCCCGGCCAAACGGCTGGCTGGCAACAAGCGGGTGGGAAGCCGAGCAGCCTGGTGCTGGGAGTTGCCGCCAAGGCCAGCAAGCAAGCCTGGCTGGGCAACCCGCTGCAAACCGGCATACAAGACACGGCCACCGCGATGCTCAACATCTATCACGGTTCTCCGCTGCCCGCTGCTGGCACGATCGATCGCTTGCGATTCTGGTCCAAGGCAACCGAGGGAGCTGCCTCGGACTTCTACCTGCTGCGGCCCACCGGCAAAGGGACCTACTACGTGGTCTACAAGCATCCCTTCAAGGCCAAGGCTTCCAATGGAGAAGCCGAACTGATCCTGCCCCAACCCTGGCAGGGTCAACGTGGAGACCTGCTGGCCCATTCTGGCAACGGCAGCGCGGCTTTCCAAGTCAACGCTCAAAGTACGGACGTTCTTTATTTTCCGTTAAAAGCTTTTCCAAAAAAGAACCAGACTTTCGACCTGGCAACTTACCCGCTCTTTAAACAGAAACGACAATATTACCTGCAAGCCAATTTTACCCCGCTGGTGACGACGCCGACCGCCAGCAATCCCCAGTCTGAAACGGGGGAGATCTCGTTAACCGTCAAACTGCAACACACAGAAGCGGGCAAATCGCTGGGACGCTTTCGTATCAGTGCCACCGACAGCAGCGATCCGCTGGCAATCCATTCCAAGTCGACCGTCCCCAAGGACGTGCTGGCGATCGCGCGCACGGCGGCGGACCAGCGGACCGACAAACAGCAAGCCAAGTTGCTGAAGTACTACCAGTCGATCGATCCTCAAACAAGCCAGCTGAGAAAACAGCTGGCCGACCTCGGCAAAAAGGCTCCCAAGAAGCCGACCGCCACGGCGCACGTCATGCAGAAGCGCGGGTCCCCGCGCACCACCCACCTCCACGTCCGGGGGAATTTCCTTGAGCGGGGTGACGAAGTGACAACTCACACTCCCCAGTTCCTGCATCCGTTCAAGGCCCGCGGACCGCAAGCGGATCGTCTCGACCTGGCGCGCTGGATCATGGATGAGAAGAACCCGCTCACTGCTCGCGTGGCTGCCAATCGCATCTGGGCTCACCTGTTTGGACAGGGCCTGGTCAAAACTAGCGAAGACTTTGGCACGCAGGGCGAACCGCCGGCAAATGCCAAATTACTTGACTGGCTGGCCAGCGAATTTGTCTCCCAGGGCTGGAGCCGCAAGCAACTGATCCGCCTGATTGTCAGTTCCCATACCTACCGACAAGCATCCACTGAAGCGGCCCGCCAACTGGAGATCGATCCGGAAAACCTGCTGCTCTCGCGCCAGAACCGGTTCCGCCTGCAAGGTGAGTTGATCCGGGACGGCTCCCTGGCCGCCGCCGGACTGCTAAACCGCACCATTGGTGGTGCCAGTTTTCGTCCCCCACTGCCAGCGGGGACTGCCGAGATCCAATTCGTCAACAAGTGGGTAGCCGACAAGGGAGACCTGCTGCTGCGACGTGGCATGTACATTCACCTGCAGCGTAATTTGCTACTGCCAATGCTGCTGACCTTCGACCAGCCCGATTCCATCGTGACCTGCACGCGCCGCGCACGCTCCAACACCCCCCTGCAGGCACTCACCCAGCTCAATGCACCGACCTTTGTCCAGTCGGCCAAGGCCCTCGGCCTGCGACTGGCCCAGACCCCTTCGGCCGATCCACAGCAACGAATACGCCTGGCTTATCGCTTGACCGTCTGTCGTGAACCAACGGACTTTGAACTGACCCGCGTGGGTCAATTACAACAAGAGCTACTAGAAATCTATCGCCAGGATCCCAAGTCCGCTGGCCTGTTAGTGGCCGACAATAAACTGGCAAAAGTGCCGGTGGAAGAACTGGCCAGTTGGATTTCCATCGCACGTACGATCCTCAACCTGGACGAAATGATTACCCGGGAGTAATTACCATGAACCCTCACCAGTCACAACTCGCCCGTACTCGCCGAGAGTTTCTGACCACCAGTGCCAGTGGCCTGGGTGGGATTGCCTTGTCTGGGCTGCTGCAGCAGCAAGCGCTGGCTGAAGAAACGTCACAGCGGACCGATCCGCTGGCGCCGCGGCCGACGCATTTTCCGGCCAAGGCCAAGGCCTGTATTTTTATCTACTTGGCCGGGGCCCCCAGCCAACTGGAACTTTTTAATCCCAAGCCCAAGCTCAAGGAGATGGCCGGCCAACAACTGCCCGACTCGCTCACCAAGAACGTCCGCTTTGCCTTTATCAACAAGAAGGCCCAGTTGAGGGCTTCAAAGCGCCAGTTTGCACAGCATGGCAAGTCGGGCATGTGGTTCTCAGATCGCCTCCCCAATATTGCTTCCTGCGCCGACGACATCTGCATGATTCACTCGCTGCATACCGAGGCCTTCAATCACCATCCGGGGCAACTGGTGATGTGCTGCGGGCAACAGAAATTCGGTCTGCCCAGTATCGGATCCTGGGTTAGTTACGGATTAGGCAGTGAATCAGAGAACCTGCCCGGTTACGTCGTTTTGAACGCCGGGCCGGCAGCCCGTGGCGGAGCAACCCTCTACTCCAGTGGTTTCCTGCCAGCCAGCTACGCGGGTGTGCTTTTCCGCAACAAGGGAGAACCGGTCCTAAACCTCAACAATCCGGCTGGCATCACGCAACAAGTTCAACGGCGTTCGCTCGATGCCCTCAAGGAACTCAATGGCGGCCGTTTCCAGCAGCTGGGGGATGGCGAAATCAACAGCCGTATCGCAGCCTACGAACTGGCTTTCCGCATGCAGAGCTCAGCACCTGAATTGATTGACCTTTCGCAGGAGAGTAAAGCGACCCTCGACAGCTATGGAGTTGAGCGAAAGGGGCAGGAAGGAGATTTCGCCCGCAACTGCCTGCTGGCTCGTCGACTGGTTCAACGGGGCGTTCGCTACGTCAACCTGTTCCATGGAGGCTGGGATGCTCACGGGGGCCTGGAAGCCAATGTGAAAAACAATTCCAAGGTCGTGGACCAGCCAGTGGCCGCGCTCATCAAGGATCTGAAACAACGTGACATGCTCGATTCCACGCTGGTGGTCTGGGGCACGGAGTTTGGTCGCACTCCGCTGGCCCAGGGGAAGGACGGTCGAGACCATCATCCGGCCGCCTATACCATCTGGATGGCGGGCGGCGGGTCGCGGGCTGGCATAACCTACGGCAAAACGGATGAACTGGGCTGGTCGATTGAAGAAAACCCGCTGCATATCAATGACTTTCAGGCCACGCTCTTGCACTTGTTCGGTATCGATGACAAGCGCCTGGTCCACCGTTTCAAGGGACTCGATTTCCGCTTGACCGGTTTGGGTGATTCAGGACGCGTCGTAAAAGAATTGATTGCCTAATTTTCTCACCTGCCTGCGCTAACGGAGATTCACTTGAAACTTGCCGGTCACACCAAGAACGCCGCCTCCCCTGGCCTGCTGGTCATGGCCGGGGGATTGTGCTGGTTCGCCGGTCTACTGCTGGCGCCGGGCGGATCGGTTGCCGTCGCAGGCGAAGACCAAACTGCCCGCCAGTTGGTTGGGCAGCTGATTGCCGCTTCGCGAATTTACGATCAGCGACAAATGGCGGTCGCTTCGAATCAATTGGCCAGGATCGGTAAACCGGCCGTGGCAGCTCTCCTCGAGGCCCTCGAGGACGTGGATGGGAACGTCCGCTGGCAAGCCATCGTGGCCCTGGGACGGATTGGCGCGCCGGACGCCACAGTCGCCACCAGGTCACTGGTCAAGGCACTCGATGATATCGATCCTGACGTCAGGACCTCAGCCGCCGCTGCCCTGGGAACACTCAAGGGTCGCGAGCCGTACGTGGTCCAGTCACTGCGACCGCTCACCACCGACCCGCATGGCCAGGTGCGCTGCGCCGCCTGGTGGGCTCTTTGGAAACTGGCCGACGACCAGCAGGCCATGGGCCAGTTGATTCAGCTACTCGCCGATAAAGACTGGATGGTGAACCAGGCCGCCGGCAAATACCTGGCCATGATTGGGGCGCCAGCGGTCATCCACCTGACCAGCGCCCTAAAAGAATCTCCGCAACAGGGCCAGGCTGCCGCCGCCGAGTCGTTGGCCCAAATCGGCGTAGCGGCCCAGCCGGCCGTGGTCGCACTGCAGCCGCTGCTGGCACATGATCAGGCGGCCGTGGCCACTGCCGCCTCGCGGGCGCTCGGTCGAATTGGACCGGCCGCTCTCCCCGCACTGCTGCAAGAGCTAACACGCAACCATCCCCAAAGTCGCCTGCTGGCGATCGAAGCCATTGCCACCATGGGACCTCAGGGAGCAGCAGCCGTGACAGCGCTCATCAAGCGGTTGAACCATCCTGACCAACAAACGCGTCGCCTCAGTATTAAGGCCCTCGGAGCCATCGGCCCGGCGGCCCAAGCGGCGGTACCGGAACTGATCAAGCTGCTGGCTGCGGATGACGCTGACCTGCGCGGGGCAACCTGCCAGGCACTTGGCAAGCTGGGATCCTCAGCCAGTTCGGCGCAGCAACGCCTGGAGCAACTGGCCAGTCAGGACCCGGTCGATTTCGTGCAACGGGCAGCGCGGCAGGCTGCGCGGCAGTTGGCCTCACCAGAGTGAGCGCAAACTCACTTCACTAGTCGGCAACCGCCGTGGTCGCTCTCCAGGCAGCCAGCACGTGTTCAGCGATCTCGGGAACTTGAACTCGCTGGTTCACCTGGGCAAAGAGGAAGGGACCGTCGCCGCGCATCCGCTTGCTGTCTCGCTCCATGACCGAGAGATCTGCCCCCACCGCTTCTGCCAGGTCAATCTTGTTGATCACCAGCAGGTCCGACTGGGTAATCCCCGGTCCGCCCTTGCGTGGAATCTTATCACCACCGGCCACGTCGATCACGTAGATCGTGTAGTCGGCCAGTTCACGGCTAAAATCGGCCGCCAGGTTGTCACCACCCGATTCCAGGAAGAGGATCTCGGGAGCGAATTGATCGGTCATCTCTTCCAGAGCCAGCAGGTTACCGGAAATATCTTCGCGGATCGCGGCATGCGGACAACCACCCGTCTCCACAGCAGCGATTCGCTCGGCCGGCAAGGCCTCGTTGCGAATCAGGAACTCGGCATCTTCACGCGTAAAAATATCGTTGGTGATGACGGCCAACTGGTTTTGATCACGCATTGCCTTGCAGAGGGCCAGCACCAGGGCAGTTTTCCCTGTTCCCACCGGACCGCCCACACCGACCGTGAAGGATCGCTGCTGGTAGTCCCGGTTCGGCAAGGGCTGCCCCCGCTCGGCAAACAGTCCCGGATGTTCCAGGTGTTCATGGGTATGGCCGTGATCGTGGTCATGATCATGGTCGTGGTCATGAGAATCGTGCATCTCGATACTCCTAGGTCGCAGAGACTAAAATTGCAGCAACATTCTAGTATAGAGCAGTCTGCTCAACTCTGGAACAACCGGCTATACATGCGATCCTGGGTTCCCTGGAGCATTTCCATCAGCGGTGCGGTCTGGGAAATTTCTGCGAGGGACCGCGCCAGACCACTTTCGACCAGCGTTTCACTAAACGGGCCAATCTGGTGCTGCAGTGCCTGGCCGGCCAGCGGGCCAGTAACGTTCAGTCGCACGGCGCTGGAAATCAGCGACCGTAGTGTCAGGAACAGGAACATACGAGCCGCCTGCTCCAGCGGAATCTCCAAGGCCTCGGTCACTGCGGCCCAGATCGGCACCTGGTGCGAGGGCAATACTTCTTGCCGAATCGTCTGCTGCAGCGATTTTAAGGCCGGCAAGTCAAAGGCAGCGATGGCACTGGCTAGCAAGGCCCGGCCCTGCTTACGACTGGCCCGGTTGGCCACGTGGTTGCTCAGGATCGCTTCGTTCAAGCAGTCCAACTCGCTAAAAGATTGCTGCTGGCGGTGCAGTGCCCCGATGATCGGAATGGCGCCGTAGCTGGCCTGCACCAGGCTTTCGCGCAGAAACAGGTCCAAGCGTCCGGCGGGCTGCAATTCACCCCACTGGACAGCCGCCTCCAGGCCAGCCGAGTGGGCAAATCCGCCACTGGGGAACGCCGTATCAACCATCTGCCAAACTAGCCAATCGTTCATCAAATCACTCGATAACCGTT